>LFJI01000201.1 GCA_001235855.1 Candidatus Burkholderia brachyanthoides | reverse complement strand
GTTGCGCTTCGCTTCGCTCGCTGTGGTCAACTCACGGTGGGATTTGCACCCACTAGATTGGATTGCGCCCATGCTGGGCGCACATGAAAAACGACCCGCCATGAATCGACGGGCCTTAAAGCTAACGCGTGGACGTTCGAGGATGTATCGTTTTTGGTAAAACCTTGACCCGTTTGTTTGCGCGCTTCGATCTTATTGCGCGTTGCAATGTCAACCGCAGATCAAAGGGTAGAGCGAGCAGCGTGATTTACAAGCCCTTCGCCGGATGGCTGCGGTTGCATAGCATTCGCCTGACCTCTCCACCGCCTCAACAACAAAGCATTCGTCACCACACTCACGCTCGAAAATGCCATCGCCGCGCCGGCGAACATCGGGTCGAGCATGCCGAGCGCCGCGAGCGGCACGCCGATCAGGTTATAGACGAACGCCCAGAACAGGTTCTGCCGAATCTTGCAATACGTGCGCCGCGAAATATCGATCGCGTCCGCGACCAGCGCCGGGTCGCCGCGCATCAGCGTGATGCCTGCCGCCTCGATTGCGACGTCCGTGCCGCTCGCCATCGCGATGCCGATATCGGCGACGGCGAGCGCGGGCGCATCGTTGATGCCGTCGCCGACCATCGCCACGATGCCGCGCGCCGAGGTCTTCAGTTGCGCGATCACGCGCGCCTTGTCGTTCGGCAGCGTCTGCGCGAACACCCGCTCCGGCGCGATGCCGAGCGCACGCGCGACGGCCTCCGCACTGCCCGCAGTGTCGCCGGTGACGAGCGCCGATTGCACGCCCATGCGCGCGAACCGTTCGATGGCCGCGCGCGCGGTCAGCTTCACCGTGTCGCCGAACGCGAGGAGCGCGAGCGCGCGATTGCCGTCATCGTGACGTTCGATCAGCCACGAGACTGTGTTGCCCTGCGCTTCGAGTTCGCGCGCACGAACCGCGAGCGCGGCCGGTACATCAGCATGCAACTCGGCGAGCCAACGCGCGCTGCCAATCGCCACGCGGCGTTCACCGATGCGCGCTTCCACGCCACGACCCGTGACAGCGCGCGCATCGGCTACATCGCTCGCATCGAATGCGGGGCGCGAGGACAGTGTGGCGGCCGCCTCGACTACCGCCTTCGCCAACGGATGCTCGCTCAGGCGCTGCACCGCCGCCGCCATCGCGAGCGCGTCGTCGCGATGCACGTCGGGCGCGGCATCGAAGGCGACGAGGCTCGGACGGCCGACCGTCAGCGTGCCGGTCTTGTCGAAAGCGACGATTCCGATCGCGTGCGCGCGCTCGAGCGCCTGCGCATCCTTGATCAGAATGCCGTGGCACGCCGCGACGCCCGTGCCCGCCATGATGGCGGTGGGTGTCGCGAGCCCGAGCGCGCAGGGGCACGCGATCACCAGCACGGCGACTGCGTTAAGCACGGCGGTTTCGACGTTCGCGCCGTGCAGCAGCCAGCCGGCCATCGTCACCAGCGCGATGCCGAGAATCGCCGGCACGAACACCGCCGACACGCGATCGACCAGCCGCTGGATCGGCGCCTTCTCCGCCTGAGCCGATTCGACCAGCCGGATGATGCGCGCGAGCGTGGTTTCCGCGCCGACGGCGGTCGTCTCGATCGCCACCACGCCTTCGCGATTGATCGAACCGCCGGTCGTGCGCGCGCCCGGTTCCTTCGCGACCGGCAGACTTTCGCCGGTGATCAGCGATTCGTCGATATGCGTCCGGCCTTCGCGCACCATGCCGTCCACCGGCACGCGCTCGCCGGGCCGCACGACGACGATATCGCCGATGCGCACGTCCGCCAGCGGCACTTCGCGTTCGCGCGACGGATTTGCCGCATCGCGCACGCGGGCGACGCTCGGGCACAGCGCGTTGAGCGCGCGGATCGCGTCGGTGGTTTGTCGCTTCGCACGCGTTTCCAGCCATTTGCCGAAGCGCACCAGCGTAATCACCACTGCCACCGCTTCAAAATACAGATGTGCTATGCCGCTGCTATGCGCGCCCATCTGAAAGACGGACACGCCCCACGCCGCCGATGTGCCCAGCGCGACCAGCAAATCCATGTTGCCCGCCAGCGCCCGCACCGCGCGATAACCGCCCGCGTAGAACCGCGCGCCGAAGCCGAACTGCACGACGCTCGCCAGCGCGAGTTGCAGCCACGCGGGGAGGTCGAGGCCGAACATCGGCGCGAGCAGGGGCAGCGTGACGAGCGCGCTGCCGGCGACGGCGGCGAGTTCGCCGTCCCGGCAGCACGCGAGCTCCGGCGCAGGCGGCGCTTCCGGCTCGATGCGCGCGGCTTCGTATCCCGCCTTGGTGATGGCGGCGACGAGCTGATCGTCGCTGACGGCTTCGCTTGCGTGCACGGTGGCCTTTTCGGTCGCAAGATTGACGGCGACGCTCTCGACGCCCGGCACGCGCCTGAGCACTTTCTCGACTCGCGCGACGCACAACGCGCAGGTCATCCCGCTGACGGCGAATTCCGCAGTGCGCGGGTTGTCGTTGGTGGTCGCGGATGACGCGGTGGACATGATGAAACACTCCGGTCTGGCTGAGACGGCACGCAACACGCGTGCATCCCCGATGAATACAGTATCAGCCTTCCACTGATTGAAAGGTCAAGCACCGTTAAGCACATTAAAAATATTTGGGGAATTTTTTTATCGATCCGCAGGCAAATACATCACAGGGTCGTGAATCGGCTGGAGAATCGCCAGTCGGTCTGCGTCCGCGCAACGCTCGTGTCGCGCCTTCGCGCCGTCCGGCGGGGGTTGGGGGGGCATCATGGCGAGCATTGCAGCGTCAAATTACGGGACGGACCGGCTGTTTTGAATTACGCGTTCCGTTCTTGCCTATCGTCAGCGGATAAGTTAAAACCCGAATTCCGAGATAGACACAACAGCACGCCGGGCGCGGGGCGAGGCGAAAGCGACGGGAGCGAACGGGTAGAGTGGCGCTCCGCTTGCGTGCAATTTCAACGATAGAAAACACCGGATTCCAACTCGAATGAAGAACAACCGACTCCGTACGTCTCAGCGCACCGCCGCCTTCTGGATGAGCACCGGTCTCGCTGGCGCGATCCTGCTGGCCGGCTGCGCGGCGAGCACGCCGCCCGAGACCAAAGCCGCCAGCGGCTGGGTGAAGGATCAAGTCGCGGATGCGTACACCTTCGGTTTTCCGCTCGTCGCCTCCGATATCGCGCGGGAGCGCGCGAGCGGCAGCGCCGACAATCCCGGCCAGGCGCCACTCAACACCTTCCGCCACGCGAGCGCGTTGCCGCCGGTCGGCGCGACCGGCTGGCCGAGCGTCGATACGCTCGATTCGACCGCCTGGCTCGATGTCTGCGCTGATCCGGTGATCGTCGCGCTTCCCGCCGCGCCGCGCGGCCGCTATCTGGATGCGCGCGCCTTCGACTCGTGGACCAACGCGCTTTATTCCAGCGCCGACGTCACGCCTTATCCGAAGATGCAGCTGATCGCGTTCGTGCCCGCCGGCTGGACCGGCACGCTGCCCGCAACCGCGACGCGCGTCGAGACGCGCACGCGTTATGTGTGGCTGTCCGTGCGGGTGCGCGTGAACGGCCCGCGCGATCTGTGCGACACCCGCAAGCTGCAAACCGCGATGCACATCGAAACCCTGACGCCCGCGAAAGGCTGGCTCGGTCGCCGACCCGACCGCCACGGTGACGAGCGCGTGGCCGGGCACCGGCGACGCGCAGACGCCTGCTGTGCCGCCGCTGCCGTCCCTGCCGCCGGGCGCGCAAGCCGAATTGCTCGATGCCAACGCGTTTTTCTCGCGCCTCGCCCGTTCGCTCGACGACAGTCCGCACGCTACCGTCGATTCGCACGCGATGGACCAGCTGGCCGATCTCGGCGTGAAGCCGGGCGAGCCAGTGCAATTCAAGAAGACCGATGGCCTGCTGCTCGACGCGGCTCTCGCCGACGGACGCGAGGGGCTCGCCACGGTTCCGTCGAACGCGATCACGCGCAACGGCTGGATCTGGTTCGGCGACGATGTTGGCGTGTACGGCACCGACTACATGCTGCGTGCGTATCTTGCGCGCCGCCAGCAGGCTACCGGCACCAAGGAAGGCGAAGTGAAGCCGGTCGCGCGCGTGGACAACGAAGGCCACACGCTCAACGGCTCGAATCGTTACGTGCTGCATTTCGCGCCGAATCAGTTGCCACCGGTACGCGGCTTCTGGTCGCTCACGGCTTACACGAAGGACGGCGCACTCACCAGCGGCAAGCGCGTGCGGCTCTCGCTCAACGACCGCGACCGGCTGAGAAAGAACCGCGACGGTTCCATCGACGTGTTCGTGTCGGCGGACTCGCCGGGACGCACGCACCCAGCGAACTGGCTGCCCGCGCCGGAAGGCGACTTTCAACTGACCATGCGTCTCTACGCGCCGAAGACGGAAGCAAGCGACGGCTCGTGGTCGCCGCCCGCAGTCATCCGGCAGTAAGCCCACGCTATATCCAATTGAAATGCGCAGACGATGCGCATTTGACGAACGTTTGCGCCGCGCCGTGTTCTATACTCGGACCATCACCTTTCTGAGATAAGCGACGTGACGTGGCGCGCGACTGCGCAACCTGCCGCTCGACCGTCGCCGCGCGTATCGAATGTCAAGCGTCACCAAGTCTTCACTCGTCAATGCCGGTCAAACTTTGCGTGGCGTGGTCCATGCGCGGCGCACGCGGCGCATCTTCATCGGACTTGATCATCGCGCTGCTCGTGATCGGCGCGCTCGGTTTCTTCGTCGCGCCACCGGTCATACGTCAATACGTCACGTGGCCGAACAGCATCAAGCGCATCGGGCTCAATCCGTACACGCTTGATTTCGACGCCGAGGGCGTGCATATCGGCGAGTCGTAGGCCAATCTCGCCAAAACGCCCGGCAGTTCGAACGATTTCGCCGATGTTTCGCGGCTCGTCCGTCGTGCGCACCTCGTGGGCGTCGCTGTTCAAGCTCGCACCGGTCGTCAACGAATTGAAGATCGATTCGCCGCATATCAATGTGGTGCGCTACGATGCGCAGCATTTCAATTTCTCCGACCTGATCAAGAAGTTCTCGAAGCCTTCGCCCGAACCGTCGAAGCCGTCCGCGAAGTTTTCGGTGTCGAATATCCGCATCGAGAACGGCAATGTCAGTTTCGACGATCGTCTGCTGAATGCGAAGCATGTGGTCGATCGCTTCGCGCTGCATATTCCTTTCATCGCGACATTGCCGTCGGCCACCGAGATATTCGTGACGCCGCTATTACAAGCGCGCATCGACGGGTCGCCGTTGCTGGTGAAGGGGCGCACCAAACCGTTTTCGCAGTCGCGCGAGTCGGAAGTCGCGCTCTCGCTCGACGATCTCGACGTGCCGCAGATGGCCGCCTACGCGCCCGCCTCGGTGCCGGTGGCGGTGAAGAGTGGCAAGCTCTCGACCGATCTGAACGTGAGCTTTTCGATCGCAGGCGATACGCCGACCATTCGCATCGAGGGCAGCGCGGACCTCGCCGATCTCGACGTCACGGACAAGGCGAACGCGCCGCTCGTGAAGGCGGCCAGGCTGCACCGGATGCCGAGCCATTGCGCAGCGTGTACAAGCTCGACGAGATCACGCTGACGAATCCGGACGTGCGGCTCGCGCGCAATGCATCGGGCGTGCTGAACGTGCAGAAGCTGGCGGGGTCGCCCTCGCCCGAAGCGTCGAAGCCCGCTGCGGAGACGGTACCGGCGAAGGATGAGAAAGAAGCTGCACCGCTCGATCTGTCGATCAAACATGTGGGCATTGATGGCGGTCACATCGACATCGACGATCAGTTGATGAAGGAGCACGTGCAACTCGCGCTGAGCAATCTCGCCGTTACGCTCGACGATTTCTCGACGTGTACAGACCGGAGATATGGGTAACAGGTGTGTCAGGACAGGGGTAACACATTTAGCTCCTTTTGCCGCGC
>LFJI01000200.1 GCA_001235855.1 Candidatus Burkholderia brachyanthoides | reverse complement strand
CGCCGTACTCGCCTGCGCCTTTGGAGCGCTGCTGAGAATGTGAACAGAACCTAGCAAATCGCCAAAGAAGTAAACCGCTCCCTCATGGGGTTTTTGAACTGGTCTCTAAGCAAAATTCAATGATCTTCGAACGCTCTCTACAGCGCGAACTCGCGTACACGGCCGGCGCCGTGTTCATGGTGCTGCTCACGATCATGCTGACCACGATGATGATCCGCATCGTCGGGTTCGCGGCGCAAGGCCAGATCGACCCGAAGGACGTCGTCGTGCTAATCGGTCTGACGGTCATCGGCTATCTGGCGGTCATGCTAATCGTGACATTGTTCGTCTCCATCCTGTTCGTGCTCACGCGCTGGTATCGCGATTCGGAAATGGTCGTCTGGCTGGCATCGGGCGTGAGCCAGACGCAGCTCATCAAGCCGATCGCCGTGTTCGCCGCGCCGATCATCATCCTCATCATGTTTTTCGCGTTCGTCGGCTGGCCGTGGTCGAACGCGCAGAGCAAGCTCATCAAGGCGCGTTTCCAGCAGCGTGACGAAGTGTCCCTGCTCGCGCCCGGCCAGTTCCGCGAATCGCCCACGACCAACCGCGTGTTCTTCATCGAGAAAATGTCGCCGGACCAGGCCAATGTAGAGAACGTGTTCGTGACGAGCACCGAAGGCGGCAAGGTCAACGTGATTGTGTCAAAGACCGGCCACACGGAAACCCGCGACGGCGACCGCTTCATCGTGCTGGAGAACGGCCGGCGCTACGACGGCGAGCCGGGGCAGCCGAACTTCCGCATCACGGAATTCGAGCGCTACGGCGTGAAGATCACGAATCATCAGGTCGTCAATCAGGCGACCACGACCAGCATTCCGACACCCGCGCTGCTGCGTCAGCCGAGCCGCGACAATCTCGCCGAATTCGCGTGGCGCGCGGGCCTACCGCTCATGGCCATCAATCTGATGCTGCTCGCCATTCCGCTGTCGTATCAGAATCCGCAGCGCAGCCGCACCATCAATTTCGTGATGGCCGTGCTCATTTACCTGACCTATTCGAATCTGCTCAACGTCGTGCAATCGTGGATCGAGCAAGGCAAGCTGGCCTTCGGCGTCGGACTTGTGGGACTGCATGTGGTAATGTCGCTGATCGTCGCGTTCAACTTCTGGCTGCGCGTGCGCAACCGGCCGCTGTTCAGGCTGCCGTTGTTCGCGCGGTCGAAGGGAGCCTGACGCGATGCGCATCTACGAACGATATTTCGCGCGCCAGATCTATCTCGCGTTCATCTTCATCCTGTTCGCGTTCTCGGGCCTGTTCTTCTTCTTCGACCTGATCAACGAGCTGAACACGGTCGGACACGGCAACTACAAGTTCACGCTCGCGGTGCTGCGCGTCGCGCTGCAGACGCCCTCGCGCTTCTACGAAATCATCCCGGTCGCCGCGCTGATTTCCGGCATCTACGTGTTCGCGCAGATGGCGGCGGCCTCCGAGTTCACGATCTTTCGCGTGTCCGGGCTCTCGACCGGCTCGGCCTTGCGCTCGCTGCTCAAGATCGGCATTCCGATGGTGCTGGTGACGTATATCATCGGCGAAGTGGTCGGGCCTTACGCCGATCAACTGTCCGAGCGCGTGCGGCTTGAAGCGCTGGGCTCGTCGGTGTCGTCGAACTTCCAGTCGGGCGTGTGGATGAAGGACACGCTGACGGCCAAGGAAAACGGCGAGCAGGTCACGCGCTTCGTCAATGTGGGCACGCTCAATCCGGATGCAACCATCGCCAACGTGCACATCTACGAGTTTGATTCGAAATTCCGCCTGTCGAACGTGCGTATTGCGAAGAGTGGCGTGTATGAGCCGCCGGGCCACTGGAAGCTGACGGATGTGACCGACACGCAACTCGTCGATGCGGACCCGACGGCGCTCAACCCTAGCGATGCGCTCAATCCCATCTATCGGGCCAAGGAAACCACGCTGCCGACCTACTCGCTGCGTTCCGAACTGACGCCGAACATTCTCTCGGTGCTGCTGGTGTCGCCCGACCGCATGTCGATGTTCAATCTATTCCGCTATATCCAGCATCTGACCGAAAACCATCAGGATGCGCAGCGCTATCAGATCGCGCTGTGGCGCAAGATTCTGTATCCGTTCGCGGTATTCGTGATGCTGATTCTGTCGCTGCCGTTCGCGTATCTGCATACGCGTGCCGGTGTGGTCGGCGTGAAGGTGTTCGGCGGCATCATGATCGGGATGAGCTTCCAGTTGTTCAATGCGCTGTTCTCGCATATCGGCAATCTGAACACATGGCCTGCGCCGATTACGGCGGCCGCTCCGGCGCTGGCTTATCTGGTCGTCGGCTTGATCGGGCTGAAGTGGGTGGAGCGGCACTGAGGTCTTTTCGGGAGCGCGCATGGGCAAGCACGGCATCATTCTGTTCGGGCACGGCGCACGCGATCCGCGATGGGCGGAGCCCTTCGAGCGGCTCGCGTCCAAGTTGCGCGCGGCGCGTGGCGATCAGCCAGTGGCGTTGGCGTTTCTCGAATTGATGTCACCGGATTTGCCGTCGGCCGTGGCCTCACAGGTAGCCGATGGGTGCGAGGCGATTACCGTCGTGCCGGTGTTCTTTGGTCAAGGCGGGCATGTGCGGCGCGATTTACCCGAAGTGATCGAGACGTACCGCGAAGCGAATCCCGATGTCGCGATTCATTGCGCGACGGCAGTGGGTGAGGATGAGGCGGTGTTGGAAGCTGTGGCGGGGTATTGTTTGAGGCAGATCGACGCTTGATAGCGCACGACTGGTGGGCATCCGCGTCTGACTTGCCGTGCCTCATTTAATGTGGAATCCACAACAATAAGAATTATCAGTGCCGGCACACATCTCACCCTAACATGCACTCCGACTCGATAGACCATTCCAGGACATGCATTCGGGCCTTATGGCGCGCTTCGTTTATAACCTGTTCATCCGAATCCTCATTTACGCGTTGCCATTCTGGCTCAGGGCGCTCGAATTAACCGTTCATCGAGCCATGAAGGAGAAGGAACCCGATGCATTTCTAGCCCTGGGACTCATGCTCAGCGCGATCGCCCTGCTCATTCTGTTATGCCTCCGCGCCTGCCGAACCGGATGGCGTGACGACGAGACCATACAGCGACTCAGATACCGATGCGACATTGGCTTGATTGCGGTTGCCGCAGCGTTGGCCGTGATCGGTGTACCGCATCTGGTATCAGATGCTTGGCGCTTCCCTTACCGATGGCCCGATTGGCCTGCCTGCGTTAAATCTGCTTAACTGGGGATCAACCAAATCGATCGCAGTGTTGTACTATTTTTGGGCAGTCGGACTGACGGAATTAAAGCGCCTGAGGACATGACAAACTTCTCGACCTTCTGGAAACAGAACTACGGCGTATTAGTCCTTGCCTTGATCACGTTCATGGTCGTGTAGGCACTTACGCACCTCTACCGCTGGCGAGCCACCCGCCTGAGTGCAATGGATGCAAGAGAGCGCAGCGAATCCGCGACGTCGCAGAACGCCGACCTGAGCGAGCAAATTCGGCGGCAGTCGGATGAAATGGCACGAATGCAGGCCGACATTCGTGAGTTGCGCAGCGGTTTAAAAATGATGGAAGCAAGACGACCGGCACAGGCTTTATATTCGAAGTCTTCAGGCAGTGCTGCGTCGCATGGCGCTCAAACGGGAAGTCTGAGACATAAGCGCGCGCGTACGAGCGGCTAGCGGCTCAAGCCACCGCCTGCATCCCCCTTGAGATGCGCTGTCGGCTTCCCTGCCACCACGCGCTCACGAAACGCCTCGCCGATCATTAGCAGGCTCGGCTGCGCCGGATCGAGCCACTCCTGCGCCTTACCGAGCGCCATCTGCGCCAGCGTCAATGTCAGCGAGCGCTCGCGTGGCGTGCTGCATGCCTCCACGATCGCCACCGGCGTCGAACCCGGACGCCCCGCGTCGATCAGTTGCTGCGCGATCTCCGGCGCGCTGCCACGCCCCATGTAGAACACGAGCGAATCGGCCTGCGCGTGCTCGCGAATCTCGTCGCTATCCGCCGCGCGCGAATAAGTCGCGAGCGCCACACTGCGCGCCACGCCACGCAAGGTCAGCGAGCGCTGCAACGAAGCCGCGCTCGCCAGCGCCGCAGTAATTCCTGGCACTACTTCGAACGCGATACCCACCGATTCCAGCGCGCGCATCTCTTCGTCCGCGCGACCGAACAGCATCGGATCGCCGCCTTTCAGCCGCACCACGACGCCATGCTCCAGCGCTACATCGACGATCTGCTTGTTGATGAAATGCTGGGCGGTCGAACGTTGCCCGCAACGCTTGCCGACCGCGATCTTCTTCGCCTGCGGCGCGTAATCGAGCATGGCGGGTTCGATCAGCGCGTCGTACAACGCGACGTCGGCCCGTTCGAGTAGGCGCATGCCGCGCACGGTGATGAGATCCGCCGCGCCCGGTCCTGCTCCGATCAAATAGACCTTACCCATACCATTCATCCGCGATTAGCGTTCTGTCGATTATCCGGCAATCGCGCGGATCATGCCGGCCGCGACCGTGTGATGCGTCGTTTCATCGATCAGCACGAACGCGCCGGTACCCTGATTCGTATCGTACGCGTCAGCGACGACCGGTTTTTGCAGCGTGAGCGCCACGCGGCCGATGTCGTTCATCGCGAGCGTCGTGCGATCCACCGAATGCGACAGCGTATGGACGTCGAGCACCTGCTTCACCGCGCTGATGCGCGCGAACACCGTGTTCGTCGTCTGCTTCAGCAGATACTTGCGCTGCGGCGAGAGCGGCTCTTCGTCGAACCAGCAAAGGTCGGCCTCGAGCTTCTTGGCCGGTTCGACCTGCGATACCGCGTCGTCGACGAACGGCACAAACGTATCGCCGCGCGACACATCGACGTCTTCGCTCAAACGAATCGTCACCGTCTGACCCGCGAACGCGCGATCGATCGGGCTCACCCCGCCCGGCACCGGCGCGATAATCTCCGCGACCGTCGCCTGACGATTCGCCGGCAGCACCGTGATCGTATCGCCGACGCGCACTTCGCCCGCTTCCACGCGGCCCATGTAGCCGCGGAAGTCGTCGGCCTGCGAGCCGTCCTGACGCGCCACCCACTGCACCGGGAAACGCAGCGCCTGATCGTTCGGCTGCGCGACCGGCAGCGATTCCAGCAGATCGAGCAGCGGCTCGCCCGCATACCACGGCATGCGCTCGCTCGCGGACACGATGTTGTCGCCCTTCAGCGCCGACACCGGCACGAAGCGCACATCGGAAATGCCGATCTGACGCGCGAGCGCGACATAAGCGTCGCGAATCTCGTTGAAGCGGGTTTCGCTGTACTCGACCAGATCCATCTTGTTGATCGCGACGATTACGTGCTGCAAACCGAGCAGCTTGACGATGGCGCTGTGACGCTTGGTCTGCGGCAACAGTTGCGCATCGCCGTTCTCGAACGTGACGCGCGTGGCATCGACGAGAATGATCGCGGCATGCGCCGTCGATGCGCCCGTCACCATGTTGCGCGTATACTGCTCGTGGCCCGGCGTATCGGCGATGATGAACTTGCGCTTGGCGGTGGCGAAGTAACGGTACGCGACGTCGATGGTAATCCCCTGCTCGCGTTCGGCTTCGAGACCATCGGTCAGCAGCGAGAGGTCGATCTCGTCGCCGACCGTGCGCTTGTTCTTCGCGCGCGAAATCGCCGACAGTTGATCCGACAACACGGCCTTGCTGTCATACAGCAGACGGCCGATCAGCGTGCTCTTGCCATCATCGACCGAACCCGCCGTGATGAAACGCAACACGCCCAAGTCTTCAGCTTGATAGATGCTCATGATTCGTTTGTCCTGTCGCGTGATGCTTAAAGGCCAGTTCAAGAAGAGCCCGGAAGGACTGTTTATTTACTTTCCCGCGAAACAGTTAACCTTGGATGCCTGAACAACGGATCAAGGAATGCCGGCGCCTATCATCGAT
>LFJI01000020.1 GCA_001235855.1 Candidatus Burkholderia brachyanthoides | reverse complement strand
AATGTGTTACCCCTGTCCTGACCACACCTGTTACCCATGTCTCCGGTCTGTACACTCCAAGATTGAAGTGGCCCGAAGAAATCAGGCAAGTCACACCGAACAAGACTCAGGACTTTTCATGACCGTGATCGTGGTGGCAAATCCAAAGGGCGGCGTCGGCAAGAGCACGCTCGCAACCAATCTGACCGGGCATTTCGCCACACAAGGCGAATGGATCGGGCTTGCCGATCTCGACAAACAGCGCTCGTCCCACGCGTGGCTCTCGCTGTGCGTCGACACGCTGCCGAAGATCGAGGAATGGGGGCTGGACGTCGATTCTCCGGCGAAACCGCCCAAAGGTCTGGAAAAAGCCGTCATCGATACGCCCGCCGGCCTGCACGGCAACCGCATGTCGCAGGCGCTCGATCGGCCGACGGCCGACAAGGTGATCGTGCTGCTCCAGCCGTCGATGTTCGACATCCTCGCGACGCAGGACTTCCTTACCCGCCTCTCCAAGGAAAAGGCCATGCGCAAGAGTGCGATCCAGGTCGGCGTGGTCGGCATGCGCGTCGATGCGCGCACGCGTTCGGCCGATCAACTGCATCGCTTCGTCGAAGGGCTCGACCTGCCGGTGCTCGGCTACCTGCGTGATACGCAGAACTACGTGCAGCTCGCCGCGCACGGCCTGACCATCTGGGACGTCGCCAGGAGCCGCGTCGAGAAGGATCTGGAGCAGTGGGCGCCGATCGTCGAATGGATCGACAAGAAGTGAAAAAGCCGGCGTTTCGCTGCAAACGCCGGCTTTCGCATGAATGAAGCAAGAAACGAGATCAGGTCCAGTTCTGCGTCGGCACGTGATCGCGGCTGCCCTTGATGCGGTTGTCGCCGTCGACGAACACGAGGCTCGGCTTCCAGCCCGCCTGAATCTCTTGCTCGTCCACCGACACGAACGCCGCGATGATCACAAGATCGCCCAATTGCGCGCGGCGCGCCGCCGAGCCGTTCAGCGAGATCATGCCGCTGCCGCGCTCGCCCTTGACGGCGTAAGTAGTTAGCCGTTCGCCGTTGTTCACGTTCCAGATGTCGATCTGCTCGTTCTCCAGAAGATTCGCCGCTTCGAGCAGGTCCTCGTCGATCGCGCACGAACCTTCGTAATGCAACTCGCAATGCGTGACGGTGGCGCGGTGGATCTTCGATTTAAGCATAGTGCGCTGCATGGTGCTTCCTATCCTTTACTTCAGATTTCCAGGTTGTCGATGAGGCGAGTGGTACCGAGCTTGGCTGCGGCGACCACGACGAGCGGCGCGTCCTGATCAGCCTCGCCCGGCGGCAGCAGGTTCGAACGCTTGCGCACGCTGATGTAGTCCGGCTTCCAGCCGCGCGCGGCGAGCGCGTTCATCGTGTCGCGCTCGATCGCGGCGATATCGCGGTTGCCCGACAGTAAAGCCTCGCGCCCGCGCTGCAGTTGCTCAGCGAGCTGCGGCGCCTCGGCGCGTTCTTCCGCCGACAAAAAGCGATTGCGCGACGACAGCGCGAGGCCGTTCTCGTCGCGCACGGTCTCGGCGGCGACGATCTCGGTCGGCAGCGCGAACTGGTTGCACATCGCGCGCACGATCATCAGCTGCTGATAATCCTTCTTGCCGAACACCGCGACGCGCGGCTGCACGCACGACATCAGCTTCATGACCACCGTGCAGACGCCCGTGAAAAAGCCGGGGCGGAATTCGCCTTCGAGGATATCGCCGAGATTATGCGGCGGATGCACGCGGTACTCCTGCGGCTCCGGATACATGTCGCGCTCGGTCGGCGCGAACAGCACGTAGACGTTCTCCTTCTGCAGCTTTTCGATATCGTCCTGCAGCGTGCGCGGGTACTTGTCGAAGTCCTCGTTCGGGCCGAATTGCAGCCGGTTGACGAAGATGCTGGCCACCACCGGATCGCCGTGTTGGCGGGCGAGGCGCATCAGCGAGAGATGGCCTTCGTGGAGGTTGCCCATCGTCGGGACGAAGGCGGTGCGGTTCTGGCCGCGCAGTTGGTCGCGCAGTTCGTGGATGGATCTGATGACTTTCATCGAACCTATGTCTCCTGTCGGCGCGGGCTTCGCGCGCTTTTAGGCAAAGGTAAACAAAAAAGGGATTCTCAGGGGGGCGAGTAGGCGAGCCGCACGTAAATCGGTGCATACGGCTCCGCCTGCGTGATCTCGATCAGCGATTCTCGCGACAGTTCCAGCATCGCGATGAAGTTCACCACCACGACCGGCACGCCGCGCGAGGTATCGAAGAGTTCCGTGAATTCCATGAAGCGCGCGCTTTGCAGACGCCGCAGGATCACGCTCATATGCTCGCGCACCGACAACTCCTCGCGCGTGATCTTGTGATGCTGCACGAGCTTGGCGCGCCGGATCACATCCGACCACGCGGCGCGCAGGTCGTTCATGTCCACGTCCGGGAAGCGTTGCTCGGTGGCCTGCTCCATGTACACGTCGGCGCGCAGGAAATCGCGGCCGAGCTGCGGCAACTGATCGATTTTCTGGGCGGCGAGCTTCATTTGCTCGTATTCGAGCAGGCGGCGGACCAGTTCGGCGCGCGGGTCCTCGGCTTCCTCGCCGGTGTCGGCCTTTTTGACCGGCAGCAGCATGCGCGACTTGATCTCGATCAGCATGGCCGCCATCAGCAGATATTCGGACGCGAGTTCCAGATTGTTCTCACGGATCTGCTCGACGTAGCCGAGATACTGCGCCGTGACATCCGCCATCGGGATGTCCAGCACATTGAAATTCTGCTTGCGGATGAGGTAGAGCAGCAGGTCCAGCGGACCTTCGAACGCCTCGAGAAAGATTTCGAGCGCGTCGGGCGGAATGTACAGGTCGGTCGGCAGCTTCCACAGCGGCTCGCCGTACAGATGCGCGATCGCGACGCCGTCGATGGTGTCCGGCGTCAAATCAGTCGCGGGCGTGGCGAGTGCCACGGCCTGCTCTTCCTTGCTGCCTTCCCGCTTCTCGCTCGGGGAAGGTGCGTGCGGCTTGCGGCCGGCCGTGCTCACGCTCAGAAGTTCTGGTAGTAGACGTAGGACGTCTGCTTGACGCGCGAGTCCTGCATTTCGCGGCGTTCGTCGAGGTCGATGGGCTGCTTGTCCCACAGCAGGGCGCGGCCCTGACGTTGCTCGCCCTCGAGCTTCGGATTCTTTTCTTTCAACTGGTTGATGAACTGGGTGATGTCCGACTGGTACATGATCCGGCTTTCGATGGTTCGATGCGGTTCGTGGGGCGCGCCAGCGTCGAGCGCGCTGTCGACCACAATTTTACCGCAAGGGCGGGACGCGGACGCATCGCCGTGCGGATCACGTCGCCAATCTGAACGCGCGTGCGCGTTTTCCGGAACCACGGGCGGCGCGTGGCGTCAAACGCCACGCGGTGCGTTTCTCCATCCGCTGCGCGTTCCGTTTCACCGTCCGATCCCTGGCTGCGCCGGATTTTTACCGCGCCGGCCCGGTTCAGTGTGGTGAAATAGCGCCTGCGCCGTTAGGCGCCGCGCTCCCGGCGGGCGTGTTGTTCACCTTTCTATCCCATTCATGCCGATGCCGGAGGAAACGTTTGGCGGGCCGTTCGTTTGATCCGCTGCGCGTGCTGCGCGGCCTTGCCGATTTCCGATGGCGACGCGCGGCGTCGCCCGTGTCTCGTGTCACGCCGCGCGTTCGTGGCGCGGCGCTTGTGCTCGGCGCGCTAGGCGCGCTCGGCGCATCGCCCGCGCAGGCGAAATACACGGTCGATATCGACGCGCCGCGCAGCGTCAAATCGCTGCTCAAGGATCATCTCGATCCGTCGCGCTTCACCAAGCGCGACGACATTAGCGACGACCAGTTCGAGTTCCTCGTCACCGCCGCGCCGAAGGACGTGCGCGATCTGGTGGCGACCGACGGCTTCTTCACGCCGGTCGTGCGTATCGATGTCACCACCGACGGCGACGGCAAGCGCAAGGTGAAACTATCGGTCGATCCGGGGCCGCAGACCAAGGTCGCCTCCGTGCAACTGTATTTCACCGGCGCGGTGACGACTGAAGACCCCACGCAGGAAAACGCCGCGCGTTTCGCGTTTTCGGTCAACGAGGGCGATTCCTTCACGCAAAGCAGCTGGGACGACGCCAAGAACGCGGCGTTGCAGGCGTTGCAATCGAAACGCTATCTCGGCGCGAAGATCACCCGTTCGCAGGCGCGCATCAATCCGCGCACGCATATTGCCGATCTGTCCGTCACCTTCGACAGCGGGCCGACCTTCACGCTCGGCAAGCTCGACGTGAGCGGCACGAAGCGCTATCCCGCGTGGATCATCGATCACGTGAATCCGATCCAGCCGGGCGAGGTGTACGACGTCGCGCGCATCAACGAATTGCAGCGGCAGGTCCAGAACACACCGTACTACGCAAGCGTCGCGATCGACACCGACAGCGATGTGAACAAGCCGAACGAGACGCCGCTGCACGTGAAGGTGAGCGAGTACCCGTACAACAGCATCCGCTACGGCGTGGGTTACGCGACGGACACCGGCTTCCACATTCAGGGCGCGTATAGCTATCTGGATACCTTCGGCCACGCGTATCCGTTCACCATTTCCGGCCGGCTCGACCAGACGCAGCAATACGGCCGCGTGCAACTCGCGATGTCGCCCGACTCGCACGGCTGGGTCAACGCTGTGTTCGGCTCATACACCATCACCGACGTATCGAGCACGAAAATCTACAGTGGACGCGTCGGCGTGCAGCGATCGCGGTCGCGGCAAAACATCGACACGACGTTCTCGCTGACTTTCTACGACGACCGCCTGACCCAGAACCTGCCGAATCCGTCGACGGCGCGTGCGCTCGTGCCCGCGTGGTCGTGGGTGCGGCGCGACGTGGACGATCTGCTGTTTCCGCGGCGCGGCAACATCATCCGCGCGGAGGCGGGTTTTGCCGTGAAGGGCGTGATGTCGGATCAGACCTTCGCGCGCCTCTATACCAGCGCGCAGCAGTACGTGCCGATCACCAAAAACGATCTGTTCGTCTTCCGCACCGAATTTGGCGGCGTGCTCACTGGCGGCGCGTTGAACACGGTGCCGGCGTCGCTCCTGTTCCGCGCGGGCGGCGCGAACTCGGTGCGCGGCTACAGCTATCTGAGCATCGGCAACAACGTGGCCGGTTCCATCCTGCCGACCAAGTACATGATGACCGGCAGCAGCGAATATCAGCACTGGTTCACGCACGACTGGGGCGGCGCGGTGTTCTTCGACATCGGCGCGGCGGCGGACAACTGGAGCGAACGCGTCTTCATGCCGGGCGTGGGCGTCGGCGCGCGCTGGCGCAGCCCGGTCGGGCCGGTCAACGTCGATCTCGGCTACGGCCTGAAGAACAAGAGCATCAAACCTTATCTGACGCTGGGTATCGCGTTCTGAGGACGAGCAAGGACATTCGACACGCATGACGGACCCGACCAAGCAACCGAGCGCAGACGAAACGGCTTCGAACGAAGCCGTGCCGGCACAGACGGCTGACGGCGGCAACGGCAATGGCGGCGCCGGTGACGGTGCAAAGAAGCCGCGCCGCCGTGGCTGGCGTCGTGTCGCGCGCCGGATCGGCGTGCTGGTGCTCGTCGTCGTGCTGCTGGTCGCGATCGCCATCGGTTCCGTGTTCTTCGTGCTGACCACCGACACCGGCACGCGCTACGCTTGGAACACCGCGACCAGACTGCTGAAGGGCCAACTCACCGGCAAGCTCGACGGCGGCGCGATCGCGAACGGCCTGCAATTGCGCGACGTGCGCTGGAACGACGGCAAAGACACCGATATCTCCGTCGATAGCGTGTCCGGACGCTGGGCGCTTACGCGCGAACCGTTGCGCTTCACGATTGACTATCTGCATGTCGGTACCGTCGATGTGCGGATCGCGCCGTCGAACACGCCGAGCAAGAAGACCGAACTGCCGCAGAATCTGCGCATTCCGATTCAGCTTGCGATCAACAATCTGAGCGTGGACAAGTTGCGCCTGCATGAGGGTGCGACGACCACGGAGTGTTCGCGCTTCGCGTTCAGCGGACGCAGCGACGGCCAGCATCACGAAGCGGCGGTGTGGCGGCTCGACACGCCATTCGGCTCGGTGACGGCATCGCTCAAACTGGACGGCGGCGCGCGGCCGTTCCCGCTCAGTGGCGACGCGACTTATGCGGACAAGGTGAGCGGCGAAGCGGTGAACGTCAGCGCGCGCTTGTCCGGCGTGCTGGAAAACCTTATCGCCGATGTCGATGCGAGCGGCCTGAAGCTCAACGGGCAGGCGCATGTTGAAGCGCTGCCGTTCGCCGATGTGCCGTTGAAGAGCGCCGTCGTCACCGTCGATCATGTGAATCCGCAGGCGTTCAGCGCGGGCGCGCCCGCCGCCGATCTCGCCGTGCGCGCAGAAGTGAAGCCGGTCGAAGGCGCTGATCCGAAGGCGTTCGTGGTGGCGGGGCCAGTGTCCATCGTCAATGCGAAGCCGGGTTCCATTGCCGACAAGCTGATTCCGCTGATCGATGCGCACGTTAACGTGCGCATCGACGGCGCGACACAAAGCATCACCGATTTGAACGTGCGGCTTCTCAAGCAGGCGAGCATCACCGGCGGCGGGTCGCTTTCGGGGGGCAAGGGCCAGTTCGACCTGAAAGTCGCTCGGCTCGATCTCAACGCGATCGAGCCGAGCGTGCGCCCGACCGACTTCGCGGGGCCGGTGGGCATCGTGCTCGGCGGCGATACGCAGAGCATCACGGCGGACCTGAACGATCCGAAAGCGGCAATCCGCGCGCAGGCCAAGGTAAAACTCGATCCGAAGCAGACCACGCTCGACGAAGTGAAGCTCACGGTCGGCAAAGGCCGCGTGGAAGCGAGAGGCGTACTGAAGAAAGACGCCAATCCGAGCTACGACCTGAAGGCGAAGTTCGTCAATTTCGATCCGCTGATGCTGACGCAGCAGTTGATCGAGCAGAAGTCCGCGCCAGTGAAGAAGGGCGCTGCGTCGAAAAAAGCCGTTGCGCCGAAGAAACCTGTCGCACCTGCGCGCAAGATCGAAGCGTGTGTGAACGGCACGCTCGCGGCCACCGGCCAGCTCGCGCCGACGCTCACCAGCAGAGCCACCTTCAAGCTCACCGACAGCATGTACGACAACCTGCCGCTGACGGGCGGGGGCACCGTGCAGATCGCGGGCATGCGCCTGTTGCCGGGCAAGGCGGCGCTCTCCGTCGCGGGCAACGATGTCGATCTGAACGGCAGCTTCGGCGCGGCGGGCGACCGGTTGCGCTTCAGGGTCGATGCGCCGCAACTAGAGCGGCTCGGCTTCGGCATCACGGGCGCGGTGAAGGCGGACGTCGACGTGACCGGCAGCATCGCGCATCCGAACGTCGCGGCGAATTATCAGGCCGATGGCGTCGTGTTCGGCGCGAATCGACTGGGTCACGCGGAAGGCCGCGCCGATATCCGCGACGGCGCGAACGGCGCGCTCGTCTTCACGCTCAAGGCGCGCGACGCGAGCACCGACGGCATCGACGTCGCGGCGCTCGACGCGAACCTGAACGGCACGCGCGCGCATCACACGCTCGACGTCACCGCGACCGGCAAGGTGCGAGGCCAGCCGGTGAATCTCACGCTCGGCGCGAACGGCAAGTTCACCGATGCGCCCGACGGCCCGCACTGGGACGGCACTATCACCAGACTCACCAACAGGGGCACGCCGTCGGTCAACATGGAGTCGCTGGAGTCGCCGCTGACGGTGAGTTACGGGCCGAAGAAGCTCGTGCTCGGCGGCACGCGCATCGTCGCGGAAGGCGCGGTGCTCGCGCTCAAGTCCTTCGCGATGGAGAACGGCCGCATCCAGTCGGCGGGCACGCTGACCAACGTGTCGGTGCTGCATCTGATGGAAGTGCGGCAGGAAATGACGGGCGAGGAATCGTCGCTGCGCACCGACCTCATTTTCGATGGCGACTGGGACTTCTCGCTCGGTGCGACCGCGACCGGTCACGTACAGGTGAGACGCCGCAGCGGCGACGTGAGCATCGACGGCACGCGCGGGATCGCTGCGTTCGGCATCAACGACATCACCACGCGTGCCGATTTCAGCGACGGCAACCGCCTGAACGCGACGCTGCGCGCGGCCGCGAGCCGCATCGGCGTGATCGACGCCAACGTGCATACGCCGCTCGTGAATCGCGACGGCATGCTCACTGTCGACGACAACGCGCCGCTCACGGGTGCGATCAATGTGAACGTGCCGGAGTTGCGCACGACCGGCGGCCTACTCGGCGCGAACTATCTGCTGGGCGGCAAGATCGCGCTGAAGCTGATCATCGCGGGCATGGTCGCCAAGCCGAATCTGTCCGGCTCGCTCAACGGCGACAATCTCTCCGCGACGGTGGTCGATCAGGGCGTGCAGTTGAAGGACGGCATCATCCGCATCGTGCTTGCCGAAAATCGGGTCGATTTCCAGCAGTTCGAGTTCCACGGCGCGAGCGGCACGCTGCGCGCGGCGGGCAAGGTGCGGCTCGATCAGCAGCCGCCCGATCTGACGGCGAGCATCATCGCTGACAAGCTGGAACTATTCGCGTCGCCGAACCGGGAACTGTCGTTGTCGGGCGAGGCGAAGATCGCCAACGCCGGCCTTCAGGGCGGCATGGCGATCGACGGCAAGTTCATGGTCGATCATGCGCTGTTCGACCTGCCGGAAAGCTCCGCGCCGTCGCTCGGCGACGACGTCGTGATCGTGCGCCCGGATGGCACGGTCAAGGGCGAGAACGGCAATCAGCAGCCGGTCGCGGCGGGCGAAAAGCCTGTCGGGCCGTTCACGCCGCGCGCGAACATCGACATCAATCTGGGGCAGAAATTCCGCTTCAAGGGCGCGGGCGCGGACCTGGGTCTCGCCGGCACCATCACCGCGATGAGCGCGCCGAACATGCCGCTGCGCGCGGTCGGCAACGTGCGCGTGACCACGCCGGGTTCGAGCTATACCGCGTTCGGCCGCAAGCTGAACATCGAGAACGGCTTCTTCACGTTCAACGGACCGGTGACGAATCCCGGCCTCAATATCCTCGCGATGAGGCGCAATCAGGAAGTCGAGGCGGGCGTGCAGGTGACAGGCACGGTGCAGGCGCCGGTCGCCAAGCTGATCTCTGAGCCGAGCGTCCCCGACAACGAAAAGCTGTCGTGGCTATTGTTCGGGCACGGCACGGATCAGGGCAACAACGTCGGCCAGCAGAGCGCGATGACGAGCGCGCTCGCGCTGCTCGGCAGCCGCGGTGGCGCGAAGATCGCGCAGACGGTGGGGCTCGACGAATTCACGGTGGGTTCGAGCGAAGTGGGCCTGACCGATCAGCAGGTGGTGATGCTGTCGAAGGCTATCAACGAGCGTCTCGTGCTCGGTTACGAGCAAGGGCTGCAATCGGCGCAGAACGCGGTCAAAGCGACGCTCGCGCTGTCGCGCTTCTGGTCGGTCACGGGTTACGGCGGCACGTATCAGGGCGTCGATCTGTCGTACACGCGCCGATTCAATTCGTGGATGAGGTTGTGGTTCGGGCCGTCGGCGTCGTCGCGCTCGCCGGCGTCTTCGTCCGGGGCGGCCTCCGATGCGGCATCGGCGCCGGCGGGAGCATCCGAGCCCGCGATGCCATCGACGGATACGGATACCACCACCGAATAACGCGGCGCTCACGGTCGCATGCCCTTTGCTTTTTCAGCGCGTGATGTGAAGCGGCTTACTTCACGCGCATGCCCGGCTTCGCGCCGCCGTGCGGCTCGAGAATGTAGAGGCCCGGTTCCGCTTTCTCATCTGTGGCGGACGCAGCTAGCACGATGCCTTCCGACATGCCGAACTTCATCTTGCGCGGCGCGAGATTGGCCGCCATGACGGTCAGTTTGCCGACCAGATCTTCCGGCCGGTACGCCGACTTGATGCCCGAGAACACGTTGCGCGTCTTCTCTTCGCCGATATCGAGCGTCAGTTGCAGCAGCTTGTCGGAACCTTCGACCGCCTTGCAATCGACGATCTTCGCGATGCGCAGATCGACCTTCGCAAAGTCGTCGATGGAGATCACGCCGGATTCTTCCTGCTTCACGTCCTTCTTCGCGGGCGCAACCGCCTCCGCGCCCGGTTGCAGCGATTCGCGATTGGCCGCGAGCAGCGCCTCGATCTGCTTCGGATCGACACGCGTGGTCAGATGCTTGTAGGCGTTGACCGGCGACGCCGAAGACAACGGCTTGCCCGCATCCGTCCACGCGAGTGGTGCGATGCCCAGGAACGACTCGACCGCTTCGATCAGCTTCGGCAGCACAGGCTTAAGCGCCAGCGAGAGCAGACGAAACGCTTCGAGGCTCACGCTGCAGGTCTCGTGCAGCGCGACCGCGTTGGCCGGGTCCTTCGCCTGTTCCCACGGTTTCGTGGTATCGACGTAGGCGTTGATAGCATCGGCGAGTTCCATCGTCGTGCGCAGCGCGCGGCCGTACTCGCGCGACTCGTAATACGCGGCGATCTGCGGGATCGCGGCGCGCATGTCGGCAAGCAGCGCGTGATTCATCGTGCTGTCCTGCACGCGGCCGTCGAAGCGCTTGATCAGGAAGCCCGCCGTGCGGCTCGCGATATTCACGTACTTGCCGACCAGATCGCTGTTCACGCGCGCCTGGAAGTCCTCTAGGTTCAGGTCGATGTCTTCCATCGTGCTGTTGAGCTTCGCAGCAAAGTAGTAGCGCAGCCACTCCGGATTGATGCCCGTGTCGATTATGCTTTGCGCGGTGATGAACGTGCCGCGCGACTTTGACATCTTCGCGCCGTCGACGGTCAGGAAGCCGTGCGCGAACATGTTGGTCGGCGTGCGATGCCCTGAGAATTCGAGCATCGCGGGCCAGAACAGCGTATGGAAATACAGAATGTCCTTGCCGATGAAGTGATACTGCTCGGCCTTCGAACTGGGCTTCACCCAGTCGTCGAAGTTCAGGCCGATGTGGTCCGCGAGGTTTTTGAAGCTCGCGTAATAGCCGACCGGCGCATCCATCCAGACGTAGAAATACTTGCTCGGCGCGCCGGGAATCTCGAAGCCGAAGTAGGGCGAGTCGCGCGAGATGTCCCAGTCGGCGAGTTTGGCCTCACCCTTGTCGCCGAGCCATTCGCGCATCTTGTTGGTGGCTTCGGGTTGCGCGAGACCGCTCACCCAGCCGCGCAGGAATGCTTCGCAGCGTGGGTCGGAGAGGCGGAAGAAGTAGTGCGTCGAGGTCTTGCGGATTGGCGTCGCGCCCGACACGACCGAATACGGGTTGACCAGATCGGTGGGCTGGTAGGTTGAGCCGCACACTTCGCAGTTGTCGCCGTATTGATCCTTCGCGCCGCACTTCGGGCATTCGCCCTTGATGAAGCGGTCAGGCAGGAATATTTCCTTGACCGGGTCGTAAGCCTGCTCGATATCGCGCGCGTCGATCAGGCCGGCCTGCTGGAGCGCGCCGTAGATCGTGTTGCAGAGGCCGCGGTTTTCCTCGGCATCGGTCGAATAGTAGTTGTCGAAGGAGATGCCGAAGCTGTCGAAGTCGTGCTTGTGCTCCTTCCACACGCGTTCGATCAATTGCTTGGGCGTGGTGCCTTCCTTCTCGGCGTGCAGCATGATGGGCGTGCCGTGGGTGTCGTCCGCGCCGACGTAGTAGACCTCGTGGCCGTGCATTCGCAGCGTCCGAACCCAGATGTCCGTCTGAATGTACTCGACCATATGGCCGATGTGGATCTGACCGTTCGCGTAAGGCAACGCGGACGTGACGAGGATCTGGCGGCGGCCGCCGTCATGGGCAGACGCGGCGGAAGCGGAGGCGGGAATCGGTGCTGACATAGAGGTGCGGCCCGGTGGGAATGCTCGTGGTTGTAAAAAAAGCGGAATTCGATTTTAGCAGGGCGGGGAGTTTGACCGGACGGCAGTCGAAGACGCGGCGCGAGCGAAGTGACACAATCTCGACCGGCCCAAAGAACCGGGGTCCCATTGGGCCCCGGAGCAACAACGACAAGAGGAGAATGGCAGGCCGCTGCGTCGCCGCGCACCTACCGTTAAGAGGTACACGCGCCTCGCGTGCAAGTTTCAACCTTTTTTGCGAGCGCGTTTTCTCACGATATCTCATTTTAAATCAATAGTTTTACTGCGTCTGGCCGGGCTGCGCGGCGGCGCGCCGGTCAGCGCGAACACGGACAGACGGGCCATCAACTTGGTATTCATTTAGATATCCTGATTCAACGAGCGATAACAACCAGCGGCGATTCACGCGCCGACAGTGCCACAGGGTCTTCGGACGAGCTTCCAGCGATTCTCTACAATATTGAGAATTGAGAAATTCGTCCGTTTGCACGCTGCGATGCCTCCCCGGAATTCATGCAGCGGGATAGTGCGTTGCGCGCGAGGCCGCGCGCAACGGCGCTAACAATTACTTTTACTTTCTTCAGATTGTTATCAGGCACCGACCGCTGTGAGCAACAACCGTTCCATGGAGTTTCAATGAGTCTCGACCGCGCGAAGATCGACACCGCACTCGCCACACTGATCGATCCGAACACCAGCCGCAAGTTCGTGGACAGCAAAAGCATCCGCAACGTTTCCATCGAAGGCGCGAAAGTGTCCGTGAGTGTGGTGCTCGGCTATCCGGCCAAAACGCAGTTCGACGCGATCCGCACCCAAGTAGCGAATGCGCTGCGCGACGTGCCGGGCGTGGCCGAAGTCGCGGTTGACGTGTCGTCGCAAGTCGTGGCGCATGCGGTACAGCGCGGCGTGAAGCTGCTGCCGAACGTGAAGAACATCATCGCGGTGGCGTCGGGTAAGGGCGGCGTCGGCAAGAGCACGACGGCCGCGAATCTCGCGCTCGCGCTGGCAGCGGAAGGCGCGTCGGTCGGCATGCTGGACGCGGACATCTACGGTCCGTCCCTGCCGATGATGCTCGGCATCACGGGCCGCCCCGAATCGCCCGACAACCAGTCGATGAATCCGCTGCGCGGCCACGGCATCCAGGCGAACTCGATCGGCTTTCTGATCGAACAGGACAATCCGATGGTCTGGCGTGGCCCGATGGTCAACTCCGCGCTCGAACAGTTGCTGCGGCAAACCAACTGGCAGGACCTCGATTACCTCGTGGTGGACATGCCGCCCGGCACCGGCGACATCCAGCTCACGCTGGCGCAAAAGGTGCCGGTCACCGGCGCGGTGATCGTCACGACGCCGCAGGACATCGCGCTGCTCGACGCGAAGAAGGGCCTCAAGATGTTCGAGAAGGTCGGCATTCCGATTCTCGGCATTGTCGAGAACATGAGCACGCATATCTGTTCGAACTGCGGTCACGAGGAGCATATCTTCGGCGCGGGCGGCGGCGAGCGCATAGCGCAGGATTACGGCGTCGAGATTCTCGGCCAGTTGCCGCTCGATATCGCGATTCGCGAGCGCACCGACGCCGGCCAGCCGACGGTCGTATCGCAGCCCGAAAGCCGCATTGCGGAGACGTATCGCGCAATCGCGCGACGTGTTGCCATATCGATTGCTGACAGGCAGCGTGATACGACCTCGAAGTTTCCGAACATCGTGGTCCAGAACACGTAATTTTTCGAGCGTAGCTTCGCACCGCGATCGCTGTGAGCCTTGTGCGGCGCGGCTCGCGGTATCATGTCGCCTTCGAGACGCGGCAGTGCCAGCGCACAGGGCATCGGCAGGCCGCCGAGAGGATGGCATGAGAGACAGATTCGACGGAAGAGCGGAAATTGCGTTTCGCGCCGTAATCGCGATGGCCGCGTGCAGCATGATGCTGAGCGGCTGCGGCATCCTCTTCCAGAATCACGGGAAACGCGCCGAGGCGCAGCTCACGCCCACGCCCGGCAACACCGCGCGCGGCACCATCACGCTGATTGAACGCGCGGATGGCGTGCAGGTGTCTTACAACCTCACCGACATGCCGCCCAACAGCGAGCACGCGCTGGAAGTGCACGAGCGCGGCGACTGCATCGCCGTCAACGACCAGGACACGAGCCCGGTATTCGCGCTGCAATCGGACCGCAAGCGTCCGTATGCGCGGCTCGAGGGCGAACTCGGCAATATCCGCGCGGACGCGGCGGGCGCGGCCACCGGCTTCATCGTCGCGACCGATGTCTCGCTCGACGGCGTGCGCTCCGTCATCTCGCGCGCCATCATGCTGCATCGCGAAGCCACCGACCCTTACGCCATGTATCCGCATAACGTCGGGCTGGCGCTCGCGTGTGGGGTCATCCGCCGCTAGCGCATTGGGCGCGCGTCGCTACGTCGCGTCAATCGCGTAAAATATGCGCTTTCAAAATACGCGCTTTAATCTGGCCGGAGCACAGGCATTGCGGTTTTCGGCTATGCCCTTGTCACTGAACGGCGCAGGCCGTTCGAACGCTTAAACGTATCCCTATGAGCATCAAGTCCGACAAGTGGATTCGGCGCATGGCCGAAGAGCACAAGATGATCGAGCCGTTCGTGCCAGATCAGGTGCGGGTGGCCGAGGACGGCCGCAAGATCGTCTCCTACGGCACCTCGAGCTACGGCTACGACATCCGCGTGGCCGACGAATTCAAGATCTTTACCAACATCAACTCGACCATCGTCGATCCGAAGAACTTCGACGAGAAATCCTTCGTCGATTTCAAGGGTGACGTCTGCATCATTCCGCCGAATTCTTTCGCGCTTGCGCGCACGGTCGAGTATTTCCGCATTCCGCGCTCCTGCCTGACCGTGTGTTTGGGCAAGTCCACCTATGCGCGCTGCGGGATCATCGTCAACGTGACGCCGTTCGAGCCGGAGTGGGAAGGCTACGTCACGCTCGAATTCTCGAATACGACACCTTTGCCTGCAAAAATCTACGCGAACGAGGGCGTAGCCCAAGTCTTGTTCTTCGAAAGCGACGAAATGTGCGAGACGTCGTACACGGATCGCGGCGGGAAATATCAAGGGCAGCACGGCGTAACCTTGCCGAAAACCTGATAAACGCCGCGTTTCACGCAACGCACACGGCAAACGCTTGTCGAAAGACCGCTGGTATCGAGATTGCTTCTCGGGCAGCGGTTGTTCCATTTGGAGATTCGCCTCATGAAGTTCCGCTTCCCCGTCATCATCATCGACGAAGACTTTCGCTCCGAGAACATCTCGGGTTCCGGCATCCGCGCGCTCGCCGAGGCGAGCGAGAAAGAAGGCGTCGAAGTGCTCGGCCTGACGAGTTATGGCGATCTCGCGGCGTTCGCGCAGCAGTCGAGCCGCGCGTCGTGCTTCATTTTATCGATCGATGACGACGAGTTGCTGCCCTATGTAGACAACGTCGTGGTCGAGGACGACACGCCGGAACTGGCCTCGGCAATCGTCGCGCTGCGGGCGTTCATCGAAGCGGTGCGCCGTCGCAACGCGGACATCCCCATCTTCCTGTACGGCGAGACGCGCACCTCGCGGCATCTGCCGAACGACATCCTGCGCGAACTGCACGGCTTCATCCACATGTTCGAGGACACGCCGGAATTCGTCGCGCGGCACGTGATTCGCGAGGCGCGGGTGTATCTCGATGCGCTCGCGCCGCCGTTCTTCAAGGAACTGGTGCAATACGCGGACGAAGGTTCGTATTCGTGGCATTGCCCGGGCCACTCGGGCGGCGTCGCGTTCCTGAAGAACCCGCTCGGGCAGATGTTCCACCAGTTCTTCGGCGAGAACATGCTGCGCGCGGACGTCTGCAACGCGGTCGAGGAACTCGGCCAATTGCTCGATCACACCGGCCCGATCGCGGCCTCGGAGCGCAACGCGGCGCGCATCTTCGGCGCGGATCACCTGTTCTTCGTGACCAATGGCACCTCCACCTCGAACAAGATCGTATGGCATGCAACCGTCGCGCCGGGCGATATCGTGCTGGTGGACCGCAACTGCCACAAGTCGATCCTGCACGCCATCATGATGACCGGCGCGATTCCCGTGTTCCTGACGCCGACGCGCAATCACTTCGGCATCATCGGGCCGATTCCGCGCGACGAGTTCAAGCCGGAAAACATCCGCAAGAAGATCGAGGCGAATCCGTTCGCACGCGAGGCGCTGGCGAAGAACCCGAAGGTCAAGCCGCGCATTCTGACCATCACGCAGAGCACGTATGATGGCGTGGTTTATAACGTCGAAATGATCAAGGATCTGCTCGGCGACATGCTCGACACGCTCCATTTCGACGAGGCGTGGTTGCCGCACGCCGAGTTCCATCCGTTCTATCAGGACATGCACGCGATCGGCGCAGGCCGTCCGCGCACCGGCGCACTCGTGTTCGCGACGCACTCCACGCACAAGCTGCTGGCGGGCATCTCGCAGGCGTCGCAAATTCTCGTGCAGGACAGCGAGAACAGCACGTTCGACCGTCACCGCTTCAACGAGGCGTATCTGATGCACATGTCGACGTCGCCGCAGTACGCGATCATCGCGTCGTGCGACGTCGCCGCCGCGATGATGGAAGCGCCCGGCGGCACGGCGCTGGTCGAGGAGTCGATCGCCGAAGCGCTGGACTTCCGCCGCGCGATGCGCAAGGTCGATGCCGAATACGGCGACGACTGGTTCTTCACGGTCTGGGGCCCGGAGGCGCAGGCGGAAGAGGGCATCGGCGACCGCGAGGACTGGATGCTTAAGCCCAACGACCGCTGGCACGGCTTCGGCGCGCTGGCGGACGGCTTCAACATGCTCGACCCGATCAAGGCGACGATCATCACGCCGGGGCTCGACGTGGACGGGGAATTCGGCCAGTCGGGTATTCCGGCTGCGATCGTCACGAAGTATCTGGCCGAGCACGGCATCATCGTGGAGAAGACGGGACTGTACTCGTTCTTTATCATGTTTACGATCGGTATCACGAAGGGCCGCTGGAACTCGATGGTCACCGAACTCCAGCAGTTCAAGGACGACTACGACAACAACCAGCCGCTGTGGCGCGTGCTGCCGAAGTTCGTCGCGCAGCATCCGTCGTATGAGCGCATCGGCCTGCGCGATCTGTGCCAGCAGATCCACAGCGTGTATCGCGCAAACAATATCGCGCGCCTGACGACCGAGATGTATCTGTCGAGCATGGAGCCTGCGATGAAGCCGTCCGAAGCGTTCGCCAAGCTCGCGCATCGCAAGATCGACCGCGTGCCCATCGACGAACTCGAAGGGCGAGTCACCTCGATTCTGCTCACGCCGTATCCACCGGGCATTCCGTTGCTGATTCCGGGCGAGCGCTTCAATCGCACGATCGTCGATTACCTGCGCTTCGCGCGCGAGTTCAACGAGCACTTCCCGGGCTTCCACACGGATATCCACGGGCTGGTGGGCGAGATGATCAACGGACGCATCGAGTATTTCGTCGATTGCGCGTGCGATTGATGCACATAAGCCATGCAGCAATGAAAAACGGCCCGCGGGCCGGAATGCCGTTCAGTTAAGGTTTCTTCTGAGATACCGAACGGAGTAACGTTTTGGTCGGGATTTGACGACTCGGTCGCATGTGCGTCCGGGTCGTTTTTCATGTGCGCCCAGCATGGGCGCAATCCAATTTAGTGGGTGCAAATCCCACCCCGTGAGTTGACCACAGCGAGCGAAGCGAAGCGCAACTGCATGAGGGCGACCGAA
>LFJI01000002.1 GCA_001235855.1 Candidatus Burkholderia brachyanthoides | reverse complement strand
ACTCAGCCCTCAGCGGCCTAGCCGAATAACTGTCCAACTTTGCGGGGTCAGTTCACTGAGACTGGGCTTTTGCTTTGATGCGCTGGAAGCTTGCTGCGCTTCGGTTACGAGCCGGTTTTGCGCGCGGCGGTCTTCTTCGCCGCGACGGTGTTCGTCGCGGGCTTGGCGCACGTGGTCTTCGCGGCGACCGCGACATCGCTATCACTGTCCTCCGCGTTGTCCGCCGGTGCGTCGGATGCCGCTGCGCCGCGCCTGGCTGCGGCCGTCTTCGCCGCCTTGCCTTCCTTCTTCTCGAACTCGAAGCCGATCTTGCCGTCCGGCTGCTTCACGAGGAATGCCTTGAAGTTACGCCCGGTGCGCGACGACTTGAAGCCCGTCAGCAGATCCGTGCGGCCTTCGCCGAGCAGCTTCTGCATTTGTTCGCGCGCGATCTCCTGCTGCAGGATGACCTTGCCCGAACGGAAGTCGCAGGTCTTCGGATTCGCGACCGAGTTTTCGCAGACGTAGCTCATGCCGTGTTCGTACACGCGCGACTGGCACTTCGGGCATGCGCCGACCGGCATCTGTTCGGAGAAATCGGGCGGTTCGCCGTCTTCGCCGCCGGTGTCCTGTCCGAAGTCGAACTCGAGCTTGAAGTTCTTGATCTCGTCGTCGAAGGCGAGCTTCAGAATTGCCGAGAACGGACGGCCCATCTTGCTGCGGAAACCCGACAGCAGCCCGATGGTCTTCTCGCGCAGCAATTCCTCGACTTCGGGAATCTCGAACTGGCGTCCGCCCGGAATCTTCGAGATCGAGAACTCGCACTTCGTGCACGCGAAACGGCGATAGTTCTCCTTCACCTGTGCGCCGCAATGCGGGCACGGCGTCTCGAGTGTCGCGTAATCGCCGGGGATGGTGTCGGAGTCGTATTCCTTCGCGCGCTTGACGATGGTCTGCGTCATGCGGGCGATTTCCTGCATGAACGCGTCGCGAGGCAGGTTGCCGTGCTCCATCTGCGAAAGCTTGTGCTCCCACTGGCCGGTCAGTTCCGGCGCGGTGAGTTCCTCGACGTCCAGACCGCGCAGCAAGGTCATCAACTGGAACGCCTTGGCGGTCGGAATCAGTTCGCGGCCCTCACGCACCATGTACTTCTCGCCAAGCAGACCTTCGATGATCGCCGCGCGCGTGGCCGGCGTGCCGAGGCCTTTCGCGGCCATTGCGTCGCGCAGTTCTTCGTCTTCGACGAGCTTGCCCGCGCCTTCCATGGCCGAGAGCAGCGACGCTTCGTTGTAGCGCGCGGGTGGCTTGGTCACGAGCGCGTGCGCCTCGACCTTCTCGACATCGACCTTCTCGTCCTTCTGCACCGGCACGAGGTTGCCGTCCTCGCCCGCGGCTTCGCGGCCGTAGACCTGCAGCCAGCCCGGCTCGACGAGCACCTTGCCTTCCGTTTTGAAGTGATGCCCCGAGACCTCGGTGATGCGCGTGGTCACGAGATATTCCGACGCCGGGAAGAACACCGACAGGAAGCGCTTCACGACGAGGTCGTACAGCTTCTGCTCCGGCTCTGACAGCGCTTTGGGCGCCTGCAGCGTCGGGATGATGGCGAAGTGATCGCTGATCTTCGAGTTATCGAAGATGCGCTTGTTCGGCTTCACCCAGCCCTTGTCGAGCGCCTGTTTGGCGAACGGCAGATAGTTGTTGCTTTCCTTGAGCATGGTCATCGTGTCCTTGACCGTGCTCATGTAGTCCTCGGGCAGCGCGCGCGAGTCGGTACGCGGATAGGTGAGCACCTTGTGCTTTTCGTACAGCGCCTGCGCGAGGCCGAGCGTGTTCTTCGCCGAGAAGCCGAAGCGGCTGTTGGCTTCACGCTGCAGGCTGGTCAGATCGAACAGTAGCGGCGACATCTGCGTGGAAGGCTTCGATTCCTCGGTGGCGGTGCCGGTCTTGCCACGGCACGCCGCCACGATGGATTCGGCCGCCGCGATGCTCCACAGGCGCGAATCGCGCTGCTCGGGGTCGTTTTCAACGCGCTTAAACTTGGGATCGAACCAGCGGCCTTCGTATAGGCCCTTCGCGGCGATGAACTCCGCGCGCACTTCCCAGTAATCGCGCGGCACGAAACGGCGGATTTTTTCTTCGCGTTCGACGACGATCGACAACGTTGGCGTCTGCACACGTCCGACTGTCGTCAGGAAGAAGCCGCCGCCCTTGCTGTTGAACGCGGTCATCGCGCGCGTGCCGTTGATGCCGACCAGCCAGTCGGCTTCCGAACGGCAGCGGGCGGCGTCGGCGAGCGGTTGCATGTCGGCGTCGCTGCGCAGGTTCGCGAAGCCTTCGCGGATCGCGGCCGGCGTCATCGATTGCAGCCACAGGCGCTGGACCGGCTGCTTCGCCTTTGCGTGCTGCGCGATCAGGCGGAAGATCAGCTCTCCCTCGCGCCCCGCGTCACATGCGTTGATGAGACGGTCGATGTCCTTGCGCTTGAGCAGCTTGGTCAGCACCTTGAGGCGCGACTCGCTCTTGGCGATCGGATTCAGATCGAAATGTGGCGGAATGACCGGCAGGTTCGCGAAGCTCCATTTACCGCGCTTGACGTCGTATTCCTCCGGCGCGGCGATCTCCAGCAGGTGACCGGCGGCGGACGAGAGCACGTAGTCGTCGCTCTCGAAGTACTCGTCATGCTTGGTAAAGCCGCCCAGCGCACGCGCGATGTCGTTCGCGACGGAAGGCTTCTCAGCGATGATCAGGACTTTGGACATGACTCAATTAAGTTGGATTCTGGCAGCGGCCCGAGATTTAGGCAGCTTTAACGACCGCTTTATAGCACAGGCTTTAAGCGATGCGTGTTCGAGACGAATTAGTACCTTGAGCGACGCGGTCGCCAAAGCGGGTTTCGTCAAACGCAAAGGGTGCATTTCCCGCGCGCCCGGTTACGCCGTAGCAAGCGCCGAGCGCAGTTTCGGCGCGCCCGTGATATTCGGCAAGGCGGTCAGATCGGTGAGCATGCGCTCGGCGATCGATACCTGCGGCAATACCGTACCGAGAAATCGGGTCGTAATCGAATCTTCGATCAGGATGGTAGGAAAATTCTCGACGTCGAGGTCGTCGAGCGTATCGGCGTGATTCTCGATATCGATCCAGGCGAAGCAAATATCCGGATGCGCGTCTGCCAGCCGGTCGAAGCCCTCGCGATACTCGCGGCAGGTGCCGCACCAGTCGGCGCACAGGCACGCGACGAACAGCGTGCCGGGCGCGGCGATGCGCTCGGCGATTTCTTCGGCGTCGGTGTCGAGGTTCAGCGCGGGCATGGCGATTTTTGCAAATCCTTCTCGTGGGGCGGCGCGCAACGGCGCATTTTTCCCGAATGTAGCACGGAGCGGGCTTAAGAGCGTTCGAGCGCCGCGTACCGGCCGCCCGGCAGCACGGCGAGCCGTCCAGCCAGTTCCAGCCGCAGCAGCGCACCCTGCAGCCCGGCGCCATCCATTTCGGTGCGCGCCGCGAGGATTTCAAGCGTCGCAAGCGCGTGGCCTAGCGCCGTGAGCACGCGTGCGACATCGGCGTCGGCTGGGATGTCCGGCACGCGCGCCGACGCCCACGCCGCGCTCGGCGGCACCGGCGGCTGCGCCGACACGGCGTGTCTCGACACGGGGCGGGTGCGGACCAACCCGAATTCCTCGAGCACGTCGTCCGGCGTCTCGACGAGCTTCGCGCCCTGCTTGAGCATGCGGTGACAGCCGCGCGAGAGCGACGCGTGGATCGAGCCGGGGATCGCGAGAACATCGCGCCCCATTTCGTTGGCGAGCCGCGCGGTGATCAGCGAACCCGAGCGCATCGCGGCTTCGACGATCAACACGCCGCCGGAGAGGCCTGCGATCAACCGGTTGCGCTGCGGGAAGTTGGCGGAACGCGGCGGCGTGTGCAGCAGCCATTCGGACACGATCACCCCGTCGCGCGCGATTTCATGCGCCAGATCGCGATTCACGGACGGATACACGATACCAGTCCCGTACCGACCACTGCGATGGTGCCCGTGCTGCCAAGCAGCGCGCCCCGATGCGCGGCCGAATCGATGCCCACCGCGAGCCCGGACGCGATCGCGAGTCCCGCGTCCGAGAACACGCGGGCGAAGCGCCGCGCGCTTCGCCTTGCTGCGTCGCGTGCCGGCTGCCCACGACCGCGACCGTGCGCGTTTGCAGCAGGTCGAGCCGCTCTTTGACGTAGAGCAGCGGCGGCGGGTCGGACATCGTCAGCAGTGCGGCGGGATACGCACTATCGGCGGCACATGATTCTCCGGCGCGCGGGCCCACGCGCGGACGTTCTCAATTCTCAATCAATATAGTCATCGAAGGGCACGTGCTCGATTTCGGCGGGCGGCGTGAGCACGGGCCGCACCCGCGCCCGCCACACGCGCGAGTTCCGCGTAGCTCTCGACAAGCACGTCGAGCGGGGCTGCCGAACTCGGCCAGCAACTGGCGCAGCGCGAGGCGCAACCACGCGCGAAGGTCGTCGGCATCGTCGGACGGTATGGCGCACGCGGCTTGTGCGATGGGATCGGTCGGCAGGAGGGCGGTCGTCATGTTAAAATTTTTATTTATATACAGAAAAAGTAATAAACGATCAGAAGCGTCGCCCGGTCCCATTCGCCACCCGTTGCGATGCCGTCTGGCCGCACCTTCTGTGGCCGCATGTCCGCAGTGTTGAATCGTCTGGATTCACCCGCATATCTTCGGCATGCCGCCAACTACCCGCAACCTGGCCGAATGGCCGATTTACCCGCGTCGCGGCGCGCGTGGACACTCCGAATCATGGCTCTGCTCAAAATCCTCAACTACCCGAACAAGCGGCTCCACAAGATAGGCAAGCCCGTCGCCGTGGTGGACGACCGCATCCGCAAGCTCGTCGCCGACATGGCGGAGACGATGTACGCCGCGCCGGGCGTCGGCCTCGCCGCGACGCAGGTGGACGAGCACGAGCGCGTGATCGTGATCGACGTCTCCGAGGCGCACGACGCGTTGATGGTCTTCATCAATCCGGAGATCGTCTGGTCGAGCGATGAGAACAAGGAGTGGGAAGAGGGCTGTCTGTCGGTGCCCGGCATCTACGACGTCGTAAAGCGTCCGGACAAGGTGCGCGTGCGTGCGCTGAACGAAAAGGGCGAGACCTTCGAACTGGATTGCGACGGTCTGCTCGCGGTGTGCATCCAGCACGAAATGGATCATTTGCTGGGCAAGGTGTTCGTCGAATACCTGTCGACGCTCAAGCAGACCCGCATTCGCGGCAAGATGAAAAAGCTCGAAAAGGCGCTGTGAGCCGTGTTTCGACCGGCCAGCCCGAAGGTATCCGAATGACTCAATCGTTGCGTGTCGTCTTCGCCGGGACGCCCGAATTCGCCGCCGCCGCGCTCGCGGCCATCCATGCGGCCGGGTTTCCGGTTCCGCTCTTGCTGACGCAGCCCGACCGGCCCGCCGGGCGCGGCATGAAGCTGACCGCGAGCCCGGTCAAACGTTTCGCACTCGAGCACGGCCTGACCGTCGCACAGCCGACCTCGCTGCGGCGCGCGGGCAAGTATCCGCAAGAAGCGGCCGACGCCATCGACCTGCTGCGCGCCACGCCGCACGACGTGATGGTGGTCGCGGCATACGGGCTGATCCTGCCGCAGGAAGTGCTCGATATCCCGCCGCGCGGCGCGATCAACATCCACGCTTCGTTGCTGCCGCGCTGGCGCGGCGCCGCGCCGATTCATCGGGCGATCGAAGCGGGCAACGCCGAATCCGGCATCACGCTGATGCAGATGGACGCCGGCCTCGACACCGGCGCGATAATCCGCGAGGGCCGCACGCCGATCCTTCCCGACGACACCACCGCCGCGCTGCATGATCGTCTCGCCGCGATGGGCGCGGAGATGATCGCCGCCGCGTTGCGCGAGCTGGAGCGCGACGGCGCGTTGCCGTCCACGCCGCAACCGGACGACGGCACGACCTACGCCGAAAAAATCGCCAAGCATGAGGTCGCGCTCGACTGGCGGCATCCGGCGGAAGAACTCGCGCGTCAGGTTCGCGCGTTCGATCCCTTTCCGGGCACGTTCAGCACGCTGGACGGCGTCGCCATCAAGATCTGGTCGGCGCAGCCCGTGAGCGGCGCGGGCGAGCCGGGCACGATTGCGGAAGTCTCCGCCAATGGCATCGTTGTCGCATGCGGAAGCGGCGCGCTGCAGCTCACGCAATTGCAGAAACCGGGCGGCAAACGCCTGCCGGTACGCGAGTTCCTTACCGGCGCGACACTCGCCAAAGGACAGCGCTTCACCTTGCCGGAAGCCACGCCGCAGCGGTAAGACCTCGGCGCTAAACTCGGCGCTAAAGTAAGTCGTCTCGAAATAGCGCTTGGTCTGGAGTTTCCGATGCTCGGCATTACCGGTTTTGCCTTCTTCCTGCTCGCCGTCTTTCTTCTGAATGTCACGCTTGGTCCCGATACCGCGTACATCGTCAGGCGCAGCGTTGCGCAGGGGCGCGGGCGTCGTGTCGGCGCTTGGCATTTCCGCAGGATGCATCGTGCATACGCTCGCGTGCGCGTTCGGGTTGACGGCAATTCTCGCGGCATCGGTGCCGGCGTTCATGGTCGTCAAGATCGCCGGCGCATCGATAAATGCATCGACCGATTGAATTATTGCCGGACGCCCCTAGCTAACGTTTTTCTTACAATCGTCGTTTCGGCCAAGTCGGCCGTGACAACCGCGTACGATGCGCAATGTATCTGGGAGAGGGGCTCACATGTTCAACTGGGTCAAAACAGCGATGCTGATGGCTGCGATCACGGTCCTATTTGCCGTGATCGGTGGGGTGATAGGCGGGTCGAAGGGCATGCTGCTCGCGCTCGTTAATCGCGCTCGGCATGAATTTCTTTTCGTACTGGTTCTCGGACAAGATGGTCCTGCGCATGTACAACGCGCAAGAAGTCGACGAGAGCAGCGCGCCGCAGTTCTACCGCATGGTGCGCGAACTCGCGCAGCGCGCCGAGTTGCCGATGCCGCGCGTCTATCTGATCAACGAGGATGCGCCGAACGCGTTCGCTACGGGCCGCAATCCGGATCACGCGGCGGTCGCCGCGACTACCGGCATTCTGCGCGTGCTGTCCGAGTGCGAAATGCGCGGCGTGATGGCCCACGAACTGGCGCACGTGAAGCATCGCGACATCCTGATCTCGACCATCTCCGCGACGATGGCGGGTGCGATCTCGGCGCTGGCGAACTTCGCGATGTTCTTCGGCGGACGCGACGACGAAGGCCGTCCGTCGAATCCGATCGCGAGCATTCGGGCGGCGATCCTCGCGCCGATCGCGGGCGCGAGGATCCAGATGGCGATTTCCCGCGCCCGCGAGTTCGAGGCGGATCGCGGCGGCGCGCAGATTTCGGGCGGTCCGCAGGCGCTCGCCAGCGCGCTCGAAAAGATTCACGCCTACGCGACGGGCACGCCGTTCCCGACCGCCGAGGCGCATCCAGCCACGGCGCAGATGATGATCATGAATCCGCTGTCGGGCGGCGGCATCGCCAACCCAGCCATCGAAGAGCGCGTCGCGCGGCTGATGGAGATGGCGCGCACCGGCCGCATGTAAGGCCGCATACGAGGCCATAACGCTGTATCTGTTGGTCGATCGGTCGATCGAGGGCCGCTCCGGTCAAACGGAGCGGCCCTTTCTTTATGATGGTTCCTTCCCCGTGCGTCAAAGCGTGAAATGTCCACCAGTTACAATCGACGTTCACGCAAGCGGGCTGCTTGCCGTTCGACCGTTCTCATTTTCCACATGACAGGCAAGGCTTCTCGAGCGCGTGCCGATGCGCCCAATCGACCGGCGCGTGCATTGTCCCGCTTGAGCACGCTGCATCTCGCGCCCGATTCGTTCGCGTTCGCGCTCGACGGCGCGGTGCAGGCCGTGGGCGCGGTGCGCGCGGGATCGGCGTTGCCTGCCGCATTGCAGACGGTCGCGGCATCGCACAAGAATGCGGCACCGACGGCGCGCGGCGCCGTGCAGGACATCGCGTATCGCGTGATGCGCTGTCTCGCGCTCGCCGATGTACTCCTGCACAAGCTCGTGCGCAAGGCGTCGCCGCCGCATGTGTCGAATGTGCTCGTGTGCGCGTTCGCGCTGCTGACGGACGACGAAGCGCACGCGACTTATGCGCCGTTCACGGTGGTCGATCAGGCGGTGAGCGCGATCGCCGCGCGCCGCGAATCCTCCTTCGCGAAGGGGCTGGTGAATGCCGTGCTGCGCAACTTCCTGCGCGAGCGCGATACCTTGATCGCCGAGGCAAGCCGGAGCGAAGTCGCGCGCTGGAACTATCCGCAATGGTGGATCGACGCGGTGAGGCGCGGTCAGCCCGCCGCATGGCAAAGCATTCTCGACGCGGGCAACGGACACGGGCCGCTCACCTTGCGCGTCAACGCGCGTCATGCGAGCGTTGACGACTACTTGCAGCGTCTGCAGGCCGATGTCATGGAAGCCGAAGCGGCTGGCCGGCACGCGGTGCGCCTCAGGACACCGATGCCGGTTAGTCGCATTCCCGGTTTCGCCGATGGCGTCGTCTCGGTGCAGGACGCGGGCGCACAACTGCTCGACGCGCGCGACGGCATGCGCGTGCTCGATGCCTGCGCCGCGCCCGGCGGCAAGACCGGCCATATCCTCGAACTGGCGAACGTCGATCTGATCGCGCTCGAAAGCGACGCGGACCGGGCGAAGCGCATCGACGAAAACCTGACGCGCCTGAAACTGAAGGCCGACGTGAAGGTCGGCGACGCGGTCGATACCGCGCCGTGGTTCGACGGTCAGCCGTTCGACCGCATCCTCGCGGACGTGCCGTGCTCGGCGTCGGGCATCGTGCGGCGTCATCCGGATATCCGCTGGCTGCGTCGTCCGTCGGATATCGCGGCGCTGGTCGACGAGCAGAGGCGCATCCTGAATGCGCTGTGGCCGCTCGTCGCAAAGGGCGGCGAACTGCTCTACGTGGCCTGCTCGATCTTCCCCGAGGAAGGCGAGGATCAGGCCCGATGGTTTGGAACCCTGCATGAAGATGCGGTACGGTTGGACGCGCCGGGGCAATTGTTGCCGTCAGCGGCGCAAGCCATTGCCAATGAGCGTGCGAGTGCTGTACAAGGTTCACCGGACGGTACACATGCCGCATATTCCGGCGAGGGTGAGGCGCTACGCGCCGCCCCGTCATCGAGCCGGAACGCGGAAGCCTTCGCGGACCACAACGGATTCTTCTACGCGCGCTTTCAGAAACGGTGACGATCAAACGCTTTTTTCCGCTCCGGCTCGCGGTTGCCGTGTGGGCCGCGCTGGCGTTCTGGCTGAGCTTCGCCCTGGCCGGCGCGGCTCATGCCGAGACGATCTCCGTGCAGCGGGCATCGTTGCAAGCGGACAATACCGGCTGGAGTCTGGATGCCCACTTCGACTTCGATCTCAACAGCAGTCTCGAAGAAGCCGTGAATCATAGCGTACCGCTCTACTTCTCACTCGACTTCACGCTGTCGCGGCCGCGCTGGTACTGGTTCGACGAAGAGCCGGTCAACGTGTCGCAAAGCCTGCGTCTTTCCTATCAGCCGCTCACCAACGAATATCGCGTGTCCACGGGCGGCTTGCAATTGCGTTTCGCATCGCTTAACGAAGTAATGGCGGTGATCAAGCACATCACTTCGTGGCATGTGATCGACCGGAATCAGGTGCATCCGGGAGAAACCTACGACGCATCGGTGCGCCTGCAGCTCGATATCGCATTGATGCCCAAGCCGTTCCAGATCGACGCGGTCAACAACCGCGACTGGAACCTGTCGTCCGATTGGAAGAAGTTCACTTTTACGGCGTTTGAACGTGCGAAATAGATTTCGACGCGGCCGGACGGACATGAAGAGCTTTGTCGTCCGGCTGCTGGTCTCGACGGTCGCGGTCACGGCAGTCTTGCTGCTCGTGATGCTCGCGCTCGCCAGCGCGAACACCGAGTTCTTCGACCGCTACTACGGCTGGCTGTACGCCGCGAATGTCGCGGTCGCGCTGGTGTTCATGCTGATCGTCATCAGCCTGATCGTGATCATCATTGCGCGCGTGCGGCAGGGGCGCTTCGGCACGCGATTGCTCGCCAAGCTCGCGCTCATCTTCGCGCTCGTCGGCGTGGTGCCGGGCGCGATCATCTACATCGTGTCGTACCAGTTCGTGTCGCGCAGTATCGAATCGTGGTTCGATGTGAACGTGGAGACCGCGCTTACCTCGGGTCTCACGCTCGGCCGCGACATGCTCGAAAACTCGCTCGCCGACTACAAGAACCGCGCACGTCAGATGAGCGATCAACTCGCGAGTGCCGATCCGTCGAGTCTCACGCTGGCGCTGTTGCGCATGCGCGATCAGTACAACGTGCAGGATGCGGTGGTGTTCGAGCGCCCGCGCGATCAATACAACCGCGAGGACCTCAACGCGGGCGACGGCTCGTCGTCATTGCGCGCGCCGGGCTTGCGGACCATCGCGCAGGTATCGGGCAACTACTACGCGCTGCTGCCCACCAACGAGCCGACCAGTTCGATGCTGAAGGAGGCCCAGGATCATCCGTACGGCGCGATCGAAGGCGAGATCGACGGCGATCCCAAGTCGAACGGACCGAAGGGCGCGCTGCGATTGCGCGTCGTCACGAAGATAGCGGACCCGACCACGACGACCGAGTTTCAGCACGTCGACCGGTACTTGCAGATCGAGCAGCCCGTGAGTCAGGATCTGGCGCGCAACGCAAACGCCGTTCAGCGCGCCTATCGCGAATATCAGGAAAAACGCCTCGGTCGCACGGGCTTGCGCAAGATGTACATCGGCACGCTGACGCTCGCGCTGTTCCTCGCCACCTTCATCGCGATGATGCTCGCGTTCGCGCTCGGCAATCAGCTTGCACGGCCGTTGTTCCTGCTTGCTCAAGGCACGAAGGAAGTGGCGGAGGGCGACTACACGCCCAAACGCGAGATCAATTCGCGCGACGAACTGGGCTTCCTCACGCAGTCTTTCAACGCGATGACGCGGCAGTTATCCGAGGCGCGGCTCGCGGTGGAAAACAACCGTATCGCGCTCGAGCATTCGAAGGCGTATCTCGAAAGCATTCTCGCCAACCTCACGGCGGGCGTGTTCGTGTTCGACCGGCAGTTCCGTCTGACCACGGCCAATCGCGGCGCGGAGCGCATCTTCCGTCAGCCGTTCAAGGTGCTGCTGAATCAGTCGCTCGATCAGATCGGCGCGCTCGCCGAGTTCGGCGCGATGGTGAAGAAGGCCTTCGTTGAGCGCGATGCCGCGTCGATCGGCGCGGATCATCCCATCGGCGATCGCGATCGCGGTCACTGGCAGCAGCAGGTCGCGGTGACGGTGCCCGGCGAGAACGAACCGCTCACGCTACTCGTGCGCGGCACGCAGTTGCTGAGCGCGACCGACAGCGAGGAAGACGCGGAGACCACCGGCTACGTGGTCGTATTCGACGACATCTCCGACGTGATCTCCACACAGCGATCGGTGGCGTGGGGCGAAGTGGCGCGGCGTCTCGCGCACGAGATCAAGAACCCGCTCACGCCCATTCAGTTGTCGGCGGAACGGCTACAGATGAAGCTTAGCGACAAGCTCGCGCCTTCCGACGCGGACGTGCTGAAGCGCGCATCGACGACCATCGTCAATCAGGTGCAGGCGATGAAGCAGATGGTCGACGACTTCCGCGAATACGCGCGCATGCCGCCGGCGGTGCTCGGCAATCTGCAACTGAACGATCTGGTTGCCGAAGTACTGACGCTATACGGCATCGAGGAAGGCAAGAGTCCGATCAAGGTGGATCTGGGGAAGCTGCCGGTGATCCGCGGCGATGCAACGCAGATGCGTCAGGTGATCCACAACCTGCTCCAGAATGCGCAGGATGCGGTCGCGGATGTTGCGGAGCCTCGCGTGCTGCTCGAAACGAGAGCAGTAAAATATGGCGACCCCGATGCATCGGGTCACGCACGCGTCGCGGTGCGCCTGACGGTATCGGATAACGGTTCGGGCTTTCCCGCGCGCATTCTTTCGCGCGCCTTCGAGCCTTATGTGACGACGAAAGCGAAAGGCACGGGTCTGGGACTTGCAACGGTGAAGAAGATCGTCGATGAGCATGGTGCGCGCATCGACATCCGCAACCGCTCGAAGTCGCCGGACGTAGTGGAAGGGGCGCAGATCTCGATTCTGTTTCTTCAACTCGCGGACGACGCCACGGCCCCGGGCGCGACTCCTCCCGGCGCCAGCACGACGGCGAATCACGGAAGTACAAAAAAGGGCAGCTTAAATGGCAACCATCCTGGTGGTAGACGATGAAATGGGGATCCGGGAACTGCTCTCCGAGATCCTGAGCGACGAAGGACACGTGGTGGAGTTGGCGGAGAATGCGCAGCAGGCGCGCGATTTCCGTTTGGAGCAGACACCCGACCTCGTGCTGCTCGACATCTGGATGCCTGATACCGACGGCGTGACATTGCTGAAGGAATGGGCCGCGCAAGCTCGGCTCACGATGCCGGTGATCATGATGTCGGGACACGCGACCATCGACACGGCCGTGGAAGCGACCAAGATCGGCGCGCTCAACTTCCTCGAAAAGCCCATCGCGCTACAGAAACTCCTCAAGGCGGTGGAGCAGGGACTGGCGCACGGCACGGCCGTGCCTGCGCCGGTCGCGGCCGCCAAGCCCACTACCGGCGTGAACGCATCGGGCGTGCCGATGGCGGCGGCCTTGCCGATGGCCTCCGCGCTCGGTCCGTCCGCCGCCGAAACGGCCGCGAACGGCGGTGCACAACAGGCGCAGTCCGTGCAGACTGCGTCCATCTCGTTCGACATCCCGCTGCGCGATGCCCGCGACGCATTCGAACGCGCGTACTTCGAATACCACCTTGCGCGCGAGAACGGCAGTATGACGCGCGTCGCGGAAAAGACGGGGTTGGAGCGCACGCACCTGTATCGCAAGCTGAAGCAACTGGGCGTCGATCTCGGCAAGAACAGGAACGAGGTCTGACGCGGCGCGGCAATGTCGCGGTCGGCGAAGAAATTTCGGAAAGGGGCTTGAGACGTCCGATTACGTCTGATATAGTTTTAGGGTTATTATGGCCCGGTAGCTCAGTTGGTAGAGCAGCGGATTGAAAATCCGCGTGTCGATGGTTCGATTCCGTCCCAGGCCACCACAGTTTCAGGCAGGCGCGCATAGGTGGGTTCACTGAAGGTTCACTAAGCGCGATGCGCGCAACTCGTGAAACAGCCATATCGTGCTAAAATTTCGCAGATTCAAGGACTTGCCTTGTCCGAGGACCGCAAGTTCTCTTCCATGAATTCATCCATGAGCGGCTCCGGAATCGCGCGATGGCCCGCTATCGACGGTATAACGCGCGAGCGCGTTCGAGTCCGCCTATACTGAACTGAAACAGCGCTGAATCGGCACACGTTTGGCGCTCATTCAATGGCGTAGCGCCCGCATCGTCGATCATGGCGCACGACGCCAACCTCACACGGAGTTTTCAGGGTGACTCGGACAGACGCTAAAGACAGCGCGCTGGTTTTGTTCTCCGGCGGCCAGGACTCGGCCACGTGCATCGCCTGGACGCTCGAACGTTACAAGACTGTCGAAACGCTCGGCTTCGATTATGGCCAGCGGCATCGCGTCGAACTCGAATGCCGCGAAGGATTCCGCACGGCGATCGCGCGCGATTTCCCGCAATGGAGCGGCCGGCTCGGCGAAGATCACATGATCGATCTGTCCGTGCTCGGCGCGATCAGCGATACCGCAATGACCCGCGAGATCGAGATTCAGGCTATGGCGAACGGTCTGCCCAATACGTTCGTGCCGGGCCGCAATTTGCTGTTCATGACGATCGCGGCGTCGGTCGCATACCAGCGCGGATTGAAGGTGCTGGTCGGCGGCATGTGCGAGACGGATTTCTCCGGCTACCCGGATTGCCGCGACGACACCATGAAGGCGCTGCAAGTCGCGCTGAATCTGGGCATGGAAACACGCTACGCGCTCGAGACGCCGCTCATGTGGCTCGACAAGGCCGACACGTGGCGTTTGGCCGAAACGCTCGGCGGCGAGCCGCTGGTCGAGTTGATTCGCATGGAGACGCATACGTGCTATGTCGGCGAGTGCGACGAATTGCACGACTGGGGGTTCGGCTGCGGGCAATGCCCGGCATGTAAGCTGCGCAAGCGTGGTTACGAGGCATATCGCGCGGGCGAGCAGGTCGACGTCACGCCGGTTTGAGTTTGACGAGAGACGCAACGCAGTCGTGACGTACGCGGTAAAAGAAATCTTCTACACGTTGCAGGGCGAGGGCGCGAACGCCGGGCGTCCGACCGTGTTCTGCCGCTTCGCCGGCTGCAATTTGTGGTCCGGGCGCGAAGAAGACCGCGCGGAAGCCGTCTGCCAGTTTTGCGACACGGACTTCGTCGGCACCGATGGCGAGAATGGTGGCAAGTACCGCACGCCGGCCGATCTCGTCGCGATGATCGCGTCGCTGTGGCCGGAAGGCGAGGCGAACAAGTTCGTCATGTGCACGGGCGGCGAACCCATGTTGCAAATCGATCAGCCCTTCATCGATGCCTTCCACGAAGCCGGCTTCGAAATGGCCATCGAGACCAACGGCTCGCTGCCGGTGCCCGAGAGCATCGACTGGATTTGCGTGAGCCCGAAAGCCGACGCGCCGCTAGTCGTCACCAAGGGAAACGAACTGAAGGTCGTGGTGCCGCAGGACAATCAGCGTCTGGGCGAACTGGAAAAGCTCGACTTCGAGTACTTCCTGGTTCAGCCGATGGACGGCCCGTCGCGCGACATCAACACGAAGCTGGCGATCGACTGGTGCAAGCGGCATCCGAAATGGCGTCTGTCGATGCAAACGCATAAATATCTGAACATTCCCTGAAGAAGTTGAGTCGAAGTGCAGACGATTACCCGAAAACTCGAATTCGATGCGGGCCATCGCATCTCCGATCACCGCAGTCAGTGCCGCAATCTGCACGGACATCGCTATGTGCTCGAAATCACGCTGCAAGGCGACCTCGTCGATGTCGAAGGCGCGCCCGATCGCGACATGGTGATGGACTTCGCCGACGTCAAATCGCTGGCCATGGAGCATTTCGTCAACAAATGGGATCACGCGTTCATCGTCTATGAAGGGGATGTCAAAGTGCGTGAATTCCTCCAGACGCTGTCCGATCACAAGACCGTCGTGCTGGATCGCATTCCGACTGTCGAGAACCTGGCGGCGGTGGCGTTCGGTATTCTCGCCGAGGTCTACGATGCGCATTACGGCGTCAATCTGAAGCTCAAGCGTGTGCGTCTCTACGAAACACCGAACTGCTGGGCCGACGTCGAGCACGGCTGATCGCGCAGGGAGCGCGGCGAACGTCCGCACCGATGTCACGGTATGATTGTCCGATGAAGTCGCCCCAGCCGGCGGCGACACACACGGAGCAAAGCATCCCGTCTTTCCCGTCTCGAAGCGATTGCGTGGTTCGTGCTGAAGGAGCCGCCCGATGAGCGCCTTCACCAATTCCCTCAAGCAGCGTCTCAAAGAACCCGGTCCGCTCTTCGGCCTGTGGCTATTGATGTGCAGCATCGACGCCGCCGAAGCGCTCGCGCATGCGGGCTTCGACTGGTTGCTGATCGACATGGAGCACTCGCCGAACGATAGCCGCGACGTGGTCGAGCAACTGCGAGCGATCGCGGCGGCGCATCTGCCGAGCGAACCGCTCGTGCGCGTGCCGGATGGCTCGTCAAGCACGTGCTGGATGCCGACGCGCGCACGCTGATGTTTCCCAACGTGCAATCGCGGACTACGTGACGACGGCGAACTCGCAGATCGCGACCATCGTGCAGATCGAGTCGGTCGAGGCGCTCGAAGCTATCGATGAAATCGCCGCAACGCCGGGCGTCGACTGCCTGTTCATCGGTCCGGCGGATCTCGCCGCGAGCCTCGGGCATCTCGGCGACGGCAAGCATCCCGATGTGCAGGCCGCCATCGACAAGATCGGCGCGGCGGCGGAACGCGCGGGCATCGTGAGCGGCATCTTCGCGCAGGACAGCGCGAGCGCGCGAATACGCGAAGGCGGGCATCAAGCTGGTGGCGGTCGGAGCGGACGTCATGTGGCTGCTACGGTCCACGCGCCAGGCGCTTCAGGAGGCGAGATCATGAAAACCGCCATCGCTGCGGCGTCGCTGGTGCTGCTGGGCTTGGCGTCGAGCGGTGCGGTTCACGCGCAGGGCAAGACGCAGTCCACCGATCTGGCGACGCAAAACGCGCCGTCGCCGATTACAACGCGGGCAATCTGGTGTCGGCGCGCTCCGAGTCCAGCCGCGCGGCGAAGAAGGGCAGCCGTCTCGCCGAATTCAACTACGCGATGATGCTGCTCAACGGCGAAGGCGGCCCCGCCGATATCCCCGAAGGCAAGAAGTGGCTGCGCCGCGCCCTCCGACGCGGGCATGGCGCACGTGCAGTATGTCTACGGGAAGATGTACGACGATGGTGAGTTCGTGGAACGCGATCCGACCGAGGCGCATCGCTGGTTCCTGCGCGCGCGGCGAATCAGTTTCTCGACGGACGCGACAACGCGCAGGCGTTCACCTGGTACAAGCGTGCGGCGCAGGGCGGCGACATGACCGCGCAGTATGTGGCGGGATCCTTCTACGAGCGTGGCGGCGGCGCAAGGCGATCCCGCCGCGAAACTCAAGTACCTGCAACTCAGTCAGGAACTGGAGAAGCAGCAGCTGCATACGAGACCGCGGTTTTTCTTTGTGCGTGAGATGAACGGCTAACTTTACATCAGCCGCTTCTGCCGCGCGACACTCATGATCAGCCCGACGGCGACGCCCAGCGTCGTCAGCGCGGTGCCGCCGTAACTCATGAACGGCAGCGGCACGCCCACCACCGGCAAGATTCCGCTCACCATGCCGATGTTCACGAACGCATAGGTAAAGAACGCGAGCGTCAGCGATCCGGCCAATAATCGCCCGAACATGGATGCGCCGTTCGCCGCGATATACAAGCCGCGCGCGATCAGCGCCATATAGAGGAACAGCAGCACGAGCCCGCCCGTGAGCCCGAACTCCTCGGAGAACACCGCGAAGATGAAGTCCGTATGCTTTTCGGGGATGAACTCGAGGTGCGCCTGCGTGCCTTTTAGCCAGCCCTTGCCGAGCGTGCCGCCCGAACCGATGGCGATCACGGCCTGAATCGTGTGGAAGTCCTTGCCGAGCGGGTCCGAGGTCGGATCGAGCAGCGTGCAGATGCGGTGCTTCTGGTAGTCGTGCATCATCGGCCAGTTCACTTCGGGCTGGCAGATCTTGTCATGAAACGCCGCGATACTCGCCACCGCGATCACACCCGCGATCAGCACCGGCACGATCAGCTTGAAACTCAGACCCGCGAAGTAGATGACGAACATGCCCGCCGCGAACACCAGAATGGCGGTGCCGAGGTCCGGCTGCTTGGCGATCAGTCCGACCGGCAGCAACAGAATCAGAAAGCCGACGATGTAGTCCCACCAGCGGATATTGCTCTCGCGTTTCTGGTAGTACCACGCGAGCATCAGCGGCATGGCGATCTTCACGATCTCCGACGGCTGGATCACGACGCCGACGTTGAGCCAGCGCTTCGCGCCTTTACGCGTCAGCCCGAACACCGCGGCGGCGACCAGCAACGCGACGCCGACGGTGTACATCGGCACGGCGAAGCGCATCAGCGTTTGCGGCGGGATATTCGCGAGGATCCACATCAGCACGAAGGTCAACATGATGTTGCGCAACTGGTCTTCCACGCGCCCGGGCACGTCGAGACTCGCGCTATACAGCGTCACGATGCCCACGCACAGCAGCAAAAAGACGATCAGCGCGAGCGGCTTGTCGAAGCCTGCGAACATTCGCTTGGCGCGGTCAATCACCTCGCGTTTGTCGATTTGCGTGTGCAGTTGCATGACGGGTTCCTTTATTCGTCGATGCCGCCGGACGGCGCGTACGTGCGGACCTCGCCTTCGTTGCCGCGCACCATGTGGTGGGCGACGGCTCCTTCGGGCGCTTCTTCGGCGCGGGCGTCTTGTCGGGCGGCGAAAGCAGGCAGCGCCGCCGTGGGCGCCGACAGCGGGATTCGACTTCGGCGCCTTCGGCACCGACGCCGAATTCACCGTAGCCGATGCCGCTGTCGCGACCGACGGCGATTTCGCCGCCACGAACGCGGGCAGCGCGACGGCCGCGGGCGGTTGCGGGCCGCCGATCATCGGCAGGCCGGAGTCTTCCGTCGCGGATGCGGCGGCGACCGCGGCGGCTTCATGCGATCGACGAGGTAATAGTCGAGCACCTTGCGCGCGATCGGAGCGGCGGCTTCCGCGCCCCAGCCGCCGTTCTCGACGATCAGCGCGAGTGCGATGGTCGGCTTCTCAGCCGGCGCAAACGCGATGAACAGCGCGTGGTCGCGCAGATGTTCGGCGAGCGCGTGGCCCTTGTAGTTCGATCCCTGCAACGAGTAGACCTGCGCCGTCCCGGTCTTGCCCGCCGCCTGATACGGCGCGCCCGCGAAAATCTTCGCCGCCGTGCCGTTAGTGACGACACCTTCCATCGCGCGCTTGACGAAGTCGATGTCCTGCTGGCGCACGTTGATCTTGTCGCTCGGATCGCGCACGACCGCGCGCGTTTCCTTAGTGATGGGATTCTCGATGTCGCGCACGAGGTGCGGTTTCATCACGACACCGTTGTTGGCGAGCGTGGCGGTGGCGTGCGCGAGTTGCAGGATGGTGAACGAGTTATAGCCCTGTCCGATGCCGAGGCTGATGGTTTCGCCCTCATACCAGCGCTGCTGCTCCGGCTTGCGATACGCCTTGCGCTTCCATTCCGTCGACGGCAGGATGCCGCGCGCTTCGCCCGCGATATCGATGCCCGTGATCTGCCCGAAACCCCACGGTTTCATGAAGTTGGCCATCGCGTTCACGCCGAGATCGTGCGCGAGCATGTAGAAGTACGTGTCGTTCGACACGACGATGGCGCGGTTCATGTCCACCCAGCCCTGACCCGAACGCACGTCGTTACGGAACGTGTGGCCGCCGAACGTGTAGAAGCCCGGGTCTTGAAAGACCCAGCCCGGCGTGCGCTTGTGCAGCATGAGCGCGGCGAGCGCCATGAACGGCTTGTAGGTCGATCCCGGCGGATACGTGCCGTGCAACGGACGGTTCAGCAGCGGATGATCCGGCGAGTTGTTGAGCGCCTCCCAGGTCTGCTGATCGATGCCGTCCACGAAGGAATTCGGATCGAAGCTCGGCGACGACACGAACGCCAGAATATCGCCGGACGAAGGCTCGATAGCGACGAGCGCGCCGTGCTTGCCCGAGAACGCCTGCTCCGCGACCTGCTGCAAGCCGATATCGAGCGACAACTGGAGATTGTTGCCCAGCGTGGCCTGCGTGCGCGACATGGTGCGCACCGGACGGCCGCCCGCCGTCACTTCCACTTCCTCGAAACCGGTCAGGCCGTGCAGTTCGGTTTCGTAACTCTGCTCGACGCCGATCTTGCCGACGTAATCCGTGCCCTTGTAGTTGTTGGCGTCGAGACGCGGATCGTAGTGGTTCGAGTTCTGATCGTTGGTATCGCTCGTGTCGTCGATCCGTTCCTGATCGCGTTGCGAAATGCGCCCGATATAGCCGATCACGTGCGCCGCCATCGTGCCGAGCGGATATTGGCGGAACAGGCGCGCGCGCACTTCGACGCCTGGGAAGCGGAAGCGCTGCGCGGTGAACTTGGCGACTTCGTCGTCGGTCAGGCGCGTGCGGATCGGCAGGCTTTCGAAATTTTTGGAGTCTTCCAGCAGCTTCTTGAAGCGGCGGCGATCGCGCGTGTCGATCGGAATAACCTGCGTGAGTTGATCGATGACTTCGTCGAGCGTGCCGTTGATCTTCGACGGCGTGATTTCGAGCGTGTACGCGGAGTAATTCTTCGCCAGCACTACGCCGTTTCGATCAGTGATGATGCCGCGATTCGGCACGATCGGCGCCACGGAAATGCGGTTTTCGTTCGCCTGCAGCGAATATTTGCTGAAATGCCAGACCTGGAGATAAAGGAAACGCAGGCCGATCAGCCCGAAGCAGACGAACACGAACAGTCCCGCTGCCGCGACACGCAGGCGGAAACGGGACAATTGTTGCTCGGTGTTCTTGATTTCGGTCATGCAGCTTTCGCGTTTCGATCCGCGATGTTAGCGCGATTCAAGTGTAGTCCGCACGTGGACGAATGAGCGCCGGCGCGCAGCCGCGCGCTCAGATCGGGCGCGTGTCGTCGGGGTCGGCTGCGCGCCGTTGCGGCATCAGCAGCAAAAAGCTCGCGATCGGCCACAGCGCCGCTTCGACGAAACCGTTGGCCAGATAGCTCCAGCCGGGGAACGCCGCGCCCGTCATCAGGCGGGTGATGAATGGCACGATCTGCGCGCCCACCAGCAGCAGCGGCATGACGGCGAAAATCTGCACGCCGAGCGACATCCACAGCACGCGACGGTGAATCGTGATCGCGCCGTAGGACAGCAGGGTGTAAGCGAGCGCGTGTTCGCCGAGCAGATTGGCATTGTGCACGTCCATCAGCAGCCCGAGCAGGAACGCGATGCCCATGCCGACCTTGCGCGGCTGGTGCACGTTCCAGAACAGCAGCACGACCGCGACGAAATCCGGAATGAAGAGCGTGCGGCCCCACGGCATCAGATTCAGCAGAAACGCCGCGGCGAGGCTAAACGTGATGAAGAACGGATTGACCGGCTGCAGGATGTATTGTGGGCGGTTCATCGCGCGGTCCCCGAGGCGGTGGGCTTGAGCATATGCGCTTTCCTCGAATGCTTCGCGGCCGCCGCCGAAGCGGGTTTCGGCGCTGCGGGCTTCTCCGCCGGTTTCTCTGCCGTCGTGCTTGGCGCGACCGGCGCGGCCGATGCGTCCGCCGGCGCCGCCGCCGACTTAGGCGCGCCCTTCTTGCCCTTGTTTTCCTTCGCTTCCTTGGCGGCCTCGGCCGCTTCGACTTCGATCGGATTGGGTGGTACGTTCACGTTGTAGTGCAGCACGAGCAGCTGGCGCGCGTCGCGTACCGCCGCGATCGGCAGACAGACTACGCGCGCGAACGCGGTGTCGGCCTGCTTGTCGACGCGCAGCACTTTCGCGACCGGCAAGCCCGGCGGATAGACGCCGTCGAGGCCGCTCGTCACGAGTTGATCGCCAGCTTGCACGTCGGCGCTGATCGGCACGAAACGGAGGTCGAGCGTATCGCCCTTTGGCGTGCCGTAAATGACGCTGCGCAGACCCGTACGGGCGATTTCCACCGGCACGGCCTGATCCTTGTCCGTCAGCAGCGTGACTTCGGATTGCAGCGGGAACACGCGCGTCACCTGGCCGATCACACCGTCTTCGGTGACGACCGGCGCGCTGTCCTGAATGCCCTGCTGCGAGCCCTTGCCGATGACGACTTTCTGAGTGAAAGGATCGCGCGTGTCGTACTGGATTTCGGCGGGTGTTTCGTCCGTGCTCGCGCGTGATTGCAGGTTCAGCAGCGCGCGCAGGTGCGCGTTCTCGACGGCGAGTTGCGTTGCATCGTTTGCTTTGACGGACAGTTCGAGATTCTTTTGCGCGAGTTTGGCGTTCTCGCTGCGCAGCGTGGCGCTTGTGACGGCCAGATCGGCCGCGCCCGTGAAGATGTCGCGTGGCACGAGCGCCGCGCGCTGCAGCGGATACAGCCCCGCGCCGAGGATGCCGCGCACGATTTCGAGCGTGTTGAAACGCGCGTCGGAAACGAGCAGTCCGATGGCGAGCAACACAAAGAAAATCAGGCGCGCGAGCGCGGATGGGCCTTGCTTGAAAAGTGGCGGCGGACTGTATTCCATGGTCAGCGCCGAGGGCGTATTCGGATGGGTCAATGCTCGCAGGCTATGTCGCTCGTGGTGGCGCCTGCCCTACGCTGTTTCCGACAACGGCCCGGACGTGTGCCAGGCCGTGCGCGCGTCGCGTTACGCGGGTGCGATTGGATTGTGCTTCCGTGATGCGTTGGTGTTGCGTCGATGATGCGTGACCGTGTGACGCCGGAAGCAAGAGATATTACTCGTAGGAGAAGATACTGCCGAGCTTGTCCATGCGCTCGAGCGCCATGCCCGAGCCGCGCACCACGCAGGTCAGGGGATCTTCGGCGACCAGCACGGGCAGGCCGGTTTCTTCCGCGAGCAGGCGGTCGAGGTCGCGCAACAGCGCGCCGCCGCCTGTCAGCATCATGCCGCGCTCGGCGATGTCCGCGCCCAGTTCCGGGGGCGTCTGCTCGAGTGCGATCTTCACGGACGAAACGATCTGGTTCAGCGGATCCGTTAGTGCTTCGAGGATTTCATTGCTTGAAATGGTGAAGCTGCGCGGAATGCCTTCCGAGAGGTTGCGGCCCTTGACTTCCATTTCCTTGACTTCGGAGCCGGGGAAGGCCGAACCGATTTCCTTCTTGATGGCTTCGGCGGTCTGCTCGCCGATCAGCATGCCGTAGTTGCGACGGATGTAGTTGACGATGGCTTCGTCGAACTTGTCGCCGCCGACGCGCACCGAGCCCTTGTACACGATACCGCCCAGCGAGATGACGCCGACTTCCGTCGTGCCGCCGCCGATATCGACGACCATGGAGCCGGTTGCTTCCGAGACCGGCAGGCCCGCGCCGATTGCCGCGGCCATGGGTTCTTCGATCAGATACACCTGCGATGCGCCCGCGCCGTGCGCCGCTTCCTTGATGGCGCGACGCTCGACCTGCGTGGAACCGCACGGCACGCAAATGATGATGCGCGGCGACGGCGAGAACATGCGCGATTCGTGAGCGGTTTTGATGAACTGCTTGATCATCTGTTCGGTGACGGTGAAGTCGGCGATCACGCCGTCCTTCATCGGCCGGATGGCCTCGATGTTGCCCGGCACCTTGCCGAGCATTTGCTTCGCTTCCTTACCGACGGCTTGAATGGTTTTCTTGCCGTTGGGACCGCCTTCCTGACGGATGGAAACGACCGACGGCTCGTCGAGCACGATGCCCTTGCCGCGCATGTAGATCAGCGTGTTGGCGGTGCCGAGGTCAATTGCCAAGTCGTTGGAGAAATAGCTGCGCAAAAAGCCGAACATTCAAAAATCCTGTGTCGCTGGGTAGCCGTTCGTCGCTTCTGAGTGCCCGGGACGGCAGCGGAAAATAATGGTTTGGTTTGCCGGGACGGCGAAAGCTCGCCATGAAGTGCTAAACCGGGAAGAAATCTACCGCAGAATGAAGCGTCCGACGCAGACGTTTCTCGCAATTGAATGATTCAGGGAGAAAGCCGCCGACAGGTCGATCCAGAAATGAGTCTAACGTGTAATGTTACCTTATAATTTGAGGGTATCCATAGGAAAAGGATGGCAGTTTTTGCCATTCCCAGCCCCGTTTTGAAGGCGTCCCCCAGGATCGTAAATGGTTGTCGCAGCCATGCTGTTTTCGATTCGGAAACGTCCATGTTTTCTCCGATGAAACCATGTCTTTGACCCTGACCGACGTTAAACGCATCGCGCATCTGGCGCGGCTCGAATTGCCCGATAGCGAGGCCGAACCGATGCTTACGCGCCTCAACGACTTCTTCGGTCTCGTCGAGCAGATGCAGGCCGTTGACACCACCGGCATCGAGCCGCTCGCACATCCCATCGAACAGATCGAGGAAGTCGCGCTGCGCTTGCGTGACGACGCAGTCTCAGAGCGTGTCGAGCGCGAAGAGTTCCAAAAGTCGGCGCCGGCCGTACAAGATGGGCTCTATCTCGTGCCCAAGGTGATCGAGTGATCGCAGGTTGCTGCGTCGAATCAACGTAATGCGCGCGATGTGAAACGCTGCGCTCATGAGGGAACTGCAATGCATCAGAAAAGCTTGACCGAACTGCGCGCCGCGCTCGACACGAAGGCGATTTCCGCCGTCGAACTGGCGCAGTCGTATCTGCAACGCATCGAGGCCGCGAAGAACCTCAACGCGTTCATTGGCGTGGACCAGGCGCTTACGCTCGAACAGGCGAAAGCCGCCGACGCGCTCATCGCGAAAGGCCAAGCGGGCGCGCTCACCGGCTTGCCCATCGCGCACAAGGACGTGTTCGTCACGCGCGGCTGGGCGTCCACAGCCGGTTCGCGCATGCTCGAAAACTACGCGAGCCCGTTCGATGCCACCGTCGTCGGCCGGCTCGCGCAGGCGGGCATGGTCACGCTCGGCAAGACCAACATGGACGAGTTCGCGATGGGCTCGTCCAACGAGAATTCATACTTCGGGGCGGTGAAGAATCCGTGGGACGTGAAGTCGGTGCCGGGCGGCTCGTCCGGCGGCTCGGCGGCGACGGTAGCCGCGCGACTCGCGCCCGCTGCGACGGGCACCGACACCGGCGGCTCGATCCGTCAACCCGCGTCGTTTACCGGCATTACCGGGATCAAGCCGACTTACGGCCGCATGTCGCGTTACGGGATGATCGCGTTCGCGTCGTCGCTGGATCAGGGCGGCCCGATGGCGCAGAACGCCGAGGATTGCGCGCTGCTGCTCAACGCAATGTCCGGTTTCGACGAGCGCGACTCGACCAGCCTGCAACGCGACAACGAAGACTACACGCGCTATCTCAGCCGCACGTGGACCGGTTCCGACGATGCATCGAAGCCGCTCGACGGCCTGCGTATCGGCTTGCCGAAGGAGTACTTCGGCGCGGGTCTCGCCGACGACGTGCGCGCTGCCATCGACGCTGCATTGAAGCAATACGAAGCGCTCGGCGCGACGCTCGTCGACGTGTCCCTGCCCAAGACCGAACTGAGCATCCCGGTGTACTACATCATCGCGCCGGCGGAGGCATCGTCGAATCTGTCGCGCTTCGACGGCGTGCGCTACGGGCATCGCGCGGCCGAGTACCACGACCTGCTCGACATGTACAAGAAATCGCGCGCGGAAGGCTTCGGTCCTGAAGTGAAGCGCCGCATTCTCGTCGGCACCTACGTGCTGTCGCACGGCTATTATGACGCCTGCTACCTGCAGGCGCAGAAGATCCGCCGCATCATCGCGCGCGATTTTCAGGAAGCGTTTAAGCAGTGCGACGTCATCATGGGGCCGGTCGCACCGTCCGTTGCGTGGAATCTCGGCGAGAAGACCGACGATCCCGTGCAGATGTACCTCGCCGACATCTATACGCTGTCCGTGAGTCTCGCCGGTCTGCCCGGCATGAGCGTGCCGTGCGGCTTCGGCGTGGGCGCGAATGCGAATCGCCCGGTCGGTCTGCAAATCATCGGCAATTATTTCAACGAAGCCCAGATGCTCCAGGTTGCCGACGCGTATCAGCGCGCGACCGACTGGCACCGCAAGGCACCGGCAGCGGGAGTGTGAACATGCAGTGGAAAGTCGTCATCGGTCTGGAAACGCACGCGCAGCTTTCCACCGAATCCAAGATTTTTTCGGGCACCGCCACGCAATTCGGCGCCGCGCCGAACAAGCAGGCATCGCCTGTCGATCTCGCGCTGCCGGGCGTGTTGCCGGTGATGAACCGCGGTGCCGTCGAGCGCGCGATCCGCTTTGGGCTGTCGATCGGCTCGACCATCGCGCCGCGCAGCATTTTCGCGCGCAAGAACTACTTCTATCCGGATCTACCTAAGGGCTATCAGATCAGCCAGTACGAGATTCCGGTCGTGCAGGGCGGTCAGATTACGATCCAGGTGCCGGCCAACGAGAAAGCTGGCAAGGAAGCGTATTCCAAGACCATCAACCTGACACGCGCGCACCTCGAAGAAGATGCCGGCAAGTCGCTGCACGAAGACTTCACGGGCATGACCGGCATCGACCTGAATCGCGCTGGCACGCCGCTGCTCGAGATCGTCACCGAGCCGGAAATGCGTAGCGCGGCGGAAGCGGTCGCGTATGCGAAGGCGCTGCACGATCTGGTCGTGTGGCTCGGCATCTGCGACGGCAACATGCAGGAAGGCTCGTTCCGCTGCGATGCCAACGTGTCGGTGCGTCCGGTCGGCCAAAAGGAATTTGGCACGCGTGCGGAGATCAAGAACCTGAACTCGTTCCGCTTTCTCGAAGAGGCGATTCAATACGAAGTGCGCCGTCAGATCGAACTGATCGAAGACGGCGGCACGGTGGTTCAGGAAACGCGTCTGTACGACCCGGACAAGCGCGAAACGCGATCGATGCGCAGCAAGGAAGATGCGCACGATTACCGCTATTTCCCCGATCCCGACCTGATGCCGCTCGTGATCGACCCGTCGTGGATCGAGCGCGTGAAGGGCGAGATGCCCGAATTGCCAGCGGACATGCAGAAGCGTTTCGTCGAAACCTACGGCCTCACCGAATACGACGCGGGCGTGCTCACGTCGTCCAAGGCGATGGCCTCGTACTTCGAAGCGCTCGTGCAGAAGGCGGGCGCGGCGCAGGCCAAGATCGCCGCGAACTGGATGATGGGCGATGTTTCCGCGCAGTTGAATCGCGAATCGCTGGAGATCGGCGAATCGCCGGTGTCGGCGGCGCAACTTGCGCTGATCGTGCAGCGCATCGCGGACGGCACCATCTCGAACAAGATCGGCCGCGAAATCTTCCAGACCATATGGGAAGAAAAGGCCACGGACGAAGGCGTGGCGGACCGGCTCATCGAGGCGAAGGGTCTCAAGCAGATTTCCGATACCGGCGCGCTGGAGGCGATCATCGACGAAGTGCTCGCCGCGAACCAGAAGTCGGTCGAGGAATTCCGCACAGGCAAGGAGAAGGCGTTCAACGCGCTGATCGGCCAGGCGATGAAGGTGACCAAGGGCAAGGCGAATCCGCAGCAGGTCAACGAACTGCTGAAGAAGAAGCTATCCTGACGCATCGATTCTCGAGCGCGAAACTCGCGGGCTGCTGCCGTTAAGCTCGGCAGCAGCCCGTTTTCATTGGCGAAGGCAAAAACCAAATGGCGAAGAAACCCGAACTCGACGACTTCCGCGTCCCGTTCGTCGATGCGGACAAGAAGCTCAAGCCCTTCGATCTGAGTGCGATCGATCCTTCGCCGAAGCCGTTTTCGCTCGGCTCGAAAAATGAGGACCGCGACCGGCTCGCCGCCATCGGCGCGCAGATCGACGACTTGCAGGAGAAGCTGCACGCGCAGCGGCACCGGCGGGTACTGCTCGTGTCGCAGGGCATGGACACCAGCGGCAAGGACGGCACCGTGCGCGCGGGTATTCCATGACGTCGATCCGCTCGGCCGGCGCATCGTGCTGTTCAAGGCGCCTTCCGAGCGCGAGGCATCGCACGATTTTCTGTGGCGCGTGCATGCGCAGGCGCCCGCCGCCGGCGAGTTCGCGATCTTCAACCGCAGCCACTATTATTACTGTGTCACAAAACATTTGAGGTAGCACAGCAATATGGACATCTGTTTAATCT
>LFJI01000199.1 GCA_001235855.1 Candidatus Burkholderia brachyanthoides | reverse complement strand
TGATAGCACCGAAACTCGTCGCCCCGTATCGTATGTCAGGCAAACAGGGCAAGAATGATGCGGCCGACGACCCGGCCACCGCTCGCGAACAAAATCCGGACATGATGTCTACCGATGTTACGCCGACGCGGTACGCTTCCGGTGGCCCGCCGCCGCAGGCACGAACGCTGCGCCCGCCGAAGCGTGCCGGTCGACGTAATGGTAGAACGCCCGCACGCGACTGCTCCGCCATGATGGCCGCGAGCCGCTTCACGCGAAACATGTTGTACCAGCGCGGCTTCTCGAAATCGAGCGGCGCGCCCGCGTCGGAGGCGTAAATGACCGCGTCGCCGATCTTCGACTCCTGACGATCCGCGTCGAAGAACGGTTCGAGACCCAGGTTGTCGTACACGCCGCCATCGTAGAGATGCAGGCGGCGAAACGGGAACGCGACGTCATCGGCGCTCAGCGTGCTCAACGCGCTATGCCGCGGCTCGCGCTTGCGCCACACGAAGTCCGCGCCCTTGACGCCAGCGGGCCAATCAAGCCGGGAAAGGCGGCGGACACCGCCATCGCGTCCGCGAGCGGGAACTCTCCACCGTATGCATAGCCGATCGACCAGTCGCCGATGGAATCGCGGCGGAAACGGAACCGGCGTCCGGTCTCGGCGGACGTGCCGTTGATGGCCCATTCGGGACGAACCGGCAAATCTTTCAGTCGATGCACCACGCCGCGCCGGCGAAGCGCGGCCGCGATCAGGTTCGCGCGCGACAGCAGGAAGCGCCAGTTCTTCGGCAGTAGCGATTGAAGCAGGATCGCGCGCGTGAGGCTTCAGTTGCACATGGCTTCGCGCAAGGGCACGTACACGTCCTCGATGAAACGCGCGGACGATGGTCAGCACATGCCGTTCTGTTCGAGTATCAGGCCGAGCACGAGGCTGCCGCCGGACACCGTCCGACACCCTGGCGATGCGTATGCGTTCGAGCATGCCGCGCTCCGCGAGAAAGCGCAGGACGCCCAGATGAAACGCCATCGCGCGGACGCCGCCGCCGGATAGCGCCAGCGCGATCTCGCGCTGGCCTTTGCTTTTCCCGCCATGCGGCGCGTCGTGCTCGCTTGAATCGTTCGCGAGGCTAGCGGTTTCATCATCGGACACGAGTGAGCAGTATTCTTTTTCGTACTCGGGCATGCTGGGTTCGAAGGTATAGGGCGGTGCTTTGAAACGACATCTATGCGCGCGGCTCCCAGCGGATTCTGCTTAGCTTCGCCAGATAGCAATTGCGTTTGAGCCGGTCGAACTCGTCCTAAAGATATCTCAGCAACGCGAGGTACGGCATACCGCTTTCATCGGGCAGGAGACTTGCGGCCGCGTCGTTCACCTCGTCCCAGAGCCGCTCGAACTTGTCCAGCGCCGGTTGCGGCGGAAGCGTCGCCGTATGCGCCTCGACAAAATCACGCTCGATTGCTTCTATCGGCCGGAATGACGGCGCAGCCTCTGACATGGCAAATCCGTGCAGGCACCCTACGCGTTCGACCAGGTCGAATGCGGATGCTGCACCAATGCGCTGTTGGAATACGCGGGATTCTCGGACACCTCCTCACCGAGCCACGGCAGATGCTCGAATGCTTCGTCGATCGCACTTAACTCCACCTCGGCGACGACGAGTGGCGCATTCGGGCCGTCGAACTCGTCGACTTCCCAGACGTGCGCGCCGTAGGGCACTTCGTGCCGCCGCTTCTCGAGTGTGGCCACGGTTATCTCGAGCGTCTCGAGCCCGCAGCGGCACAGGATACTCGTATTCGGGCCGGGCGAAACCGCGACGGCTGCCCTTCACGGTCAGCCACGCCTCGTCGTCGCGCACACGCACGCGCACCGAGCAGCCGGTCTCCGTGCAAAGATAGCCTTGCCGGATGCGCGTCGTCCGCGCGATGCCCTCGCGCCACGAATCGTCGCGCACCAGAAACTTCCGTTCGATTTCGATACCCATCTCGCGTCACCCCGATTCGTTGCGTGTCACCAGTGTATGGGGACAAGTTATAGCGCGTGTATTACGCGAAATCGAAGACGATGGAAGGCTCGCGTGTCGCTGGCATTTGCAAAGGTGAGACTTTGCGGGACATCGATGATGCGGTCATCGCACGTCAGGAAATCACAAACTTCTTCACCGCCTCTTAGTTCCATTCGATGCCGAGCCCGACCCTCTCGCCTCGAAACATCCATCGACGATGACGTTCCGCTCCGCGAGAATCGCGCCCGCGAAATCTAGATATTCGAGGTAGTGACAGGTCGGCGAAACGGCGAGCGCGTGCGCGCTGGCTTCGACGAAGATATGGCTCGACATCGGCATGGAATGCATCTGCGCCATGCCCATCGTGCCGAGCCATCTGGTGATGCCGCCGATCTCCATCACGTCGGGCATCATCATGTCGCATGCGCCGGCGCTCAACGCGCGTTCGACATCGCGCGGGAACCACCAGTTCTCCGCGACATTCACCGCCTGCTGCACCCGCGCCGCGCCCTGCAAATCCTCGGCGGCCACAAGTTCTTCCACCCATGTCAGATCGAACGGCTCGATGCGCCCGATGCGCCGAATGGCTTCGTCGGGCGTGAGGCTCTAGTTGTAATCGACCATCAGCGCCACGTCCGGTCCGATCATGTCGCGCACCGCGCGCACCACGTCGACGTTCTGCTTCACGTCCGGATAACCGAGCTTGATCTTGATGGCCTTGAAGCCCTGATCGAGCGAGGTGCGCAGCGCCTTTTCGTCCTTGAGCGGATCGACCATGCTGTAACTGTCGTAGGCGCGCCGCGGTCTGGATTCGCCGCCCATCAACGTGACGACGGGCGCGTTGGCCGAGCAGACGAGCGCATCCCAGTAAGCCATGTCGAGCCCCGACGCGACCATGCCGAGCAAGCCTTGCGAGCCGAGCAGACGATAACGGTCCTGCAACTACCTGAGCCGTTCGACCGGCACGACCCGCTTGCCGACGAGTTCCGGCGCGACTTGTTCGATCAGGCACACGAGCGGCTTGAGCGTCATCGGCGCGTAGCCGAACAGATAGGCGCGCCCGGTGACGCCCTCGTCGGTCAGCACCAGCAGGGATTCCTCGATCGCGCCCGAGGCCGTGCGAACTTTTCGTTCCAGCGGCGTGCGGACCGCGCGTGCCGTAAGGCTTTTGATCGTCAGACGTTCCATCGTGCGTCTCCAGTCGTGGCAACGTGCCTTGCCTTGATCCGACGAGCGTATCAAAATGTCTCAGCGAGAACGTCTCAGCGAGAACGTCTCAGCGGCCTTTGCGGCCACGACGACCACCGTATTCGCGATGCGGTCATGCAGGGCCTGCCTGCGCGGATTGAACATGACCCACAGGAAGCCGGCCCCGCCCATCGCGAACGTGAGCAGATAGCTCGCCGTGCGCAGGACGGCCTGCTTGCGGGTCATCGGCCGTTGGCTATCCGCATCCACGATTCGCAGATGCACGACGCGCTTGCCCGGCGAGGTGCCCCAGGGCCCACATCACGCCGGTGATAAGGATGGGAATGCTCTGCGCGACCGCGAGCCAGAAGAGCAGGATCGCGCCGAGCGCATCGGGCGAGAGCAGCAACGCGTCCGACGAAGGCCCGAGCGGCACGAACAGCACGATGACGGTCCACCAGAGCGAGTCGATGAACAACGCGCGGCCGCGCTCGGAGAAAGTGGCGTAACGCATGCGGCGATGCGCGGTCAGTCGACGAAGTCGTGCGCGACGGCGGCGAGCTTCACGAGTTCGGCCGCCGTCACCACTGGGCTGTATGTAAAGAAAGCGCTGCGCTTCGTGGTAACCGTGCCGAAGCAGAAAATCGCGGTGTTGCATGGTCTCGACCCCTTCGGCTATCAGTTCGAAATGCAACGCCTCGACCATCGTGATGATGGCGAGCGTGATGGCTTGCGTCTGCGCATTCTGAGCGATCTCTCTGACGAATGTGCGATCGATCTTTAGGCGGTCAGCGCCGAAGCGGTTCAGATAGCTGAGACTCGAATAGCCCGTGCCGAAGTCGTCGATGGCGATCCGCACGCCCGTGCGCGCAGTCTCGCCAGCACCTTCGCGGCATGTTCCGCGTTGTGCATCAGCGCGCCTTCCGTCACTTCGAGTTCCAGCAAGTCGGGCGGCAGACCCGATTCGCGCAACGTGTCCTTCACGAGACCGACGAGATCGGTGTGCTCCAGTTGCAACGGCGAAACGTTCACGGAGATGCGCAGCGGTTGCGCCCGACGCCTGTTCCATTCGGTGCACTCCCGGCACGCCTCGCGCAACACTCATTCGCCGATGGCGCGAATCGCGCCGGTCTCTTCCGCGATGGGGATGAAGAGCGACGGCGGCACGTCGCCCAGTTCGGCGTCCTTCCAGCGCAGCAACGCCTCGGCGCCGACCACCGCGCCGCTCGCCATATCGACCTGCGGCTGATACAGCACGCGCAACGCGCCTTCCTTCAGCGCGCGCCGCAACTTCGTGGAAATTTTCAGGCGCGATGCAGCGGCATCGCTCAGTTCGGGGCGATAGAACTGGTACTGGTTGCGCCCGTTGTTCTTGGCGAGATACATCGCGGCATCGGCGTTGCGGATGAGCGTGTCCGCATCGCGACCGTCCGCCGGATACACGCTGACGCCGACACTCGCCTCGATGAAGAGTTCGTGCTCGCCGACATGAACCGGCTCGACTATGCTTGCCATCAGCGCGTTCAGCAACGCATCAAGCCTGTCGTCGTCGAGCGCGTCCGCGACGACGATGAACTCGTCGCCGCCATAGCGCGCAGTCAGGCCGTGCGCGCCGACCACGTCGCGCAGCTGGTTCGCGGTCTGCGCCAGCAGCGCGTCGCCGATGCGGTGTCCGGGCGAGTCATTCACTTCCTTGAACCGATCGAGGTCGACGAAGATCACGAACACCTTCGCGCGCGACTACGCGGCCCGTTGCAGTTTTTCGAACAGCCGCCCTTCCAGTTGCGCGCGATTCAGAAGCCCACTCAACAAATCGTAGCACGCCTGGTGCTGGAGTTCCGCCTGATACTTGTCGGCAGTGGAAAGCGCCTCGCGCAGCGTGCGCGTGATCCGCGCATTGCGCGCGAACAGCGCCAGCAACATGAGCGCCACGCCGATGCCCGATGCCGCGAGCAAGTCCGAGATGCGCCGCGCGTCCGACGTCGCGCTGCTGACGGTCGAATTCAGATCGGCGTCGGCGGTCATGCGAATCTCGACCACTTTCTCCAGGCTCTGATAGAACCGCACATCGAGTTCGCCGAGTTGCGGTTCGTTCACGCTGACGCTGCCGGGCCGCAGTTCGGCGCACATCGCCAGTTCGTTGCTGACCGTGCCGAGGCGCCGGACTATGTCCTTCAGTTCGCCGACCTGCGATGCGCAACACTCCGCATGAGCACATGCTTCGAGCGCGGCGTCGGCATAGCCAGACAAGGTGGCCATCGGAAACACATACGCGGCGCCGCCGGTAAAACGGACGCGTGGCGATGACGGCATAGAGTTGCTCGTGCTCGTCCAGCAGCATCTGCTGGAGTTCATCGAGGTTATGTTTGATGATTGACGCGGCACGCTGCTGGCGCAGCGCGGAGTTCTGCTCGGCCGTCTCGCGGATGGCCAGTACGGTATTCAGCGCGATCGCGCCCAGAATGCAGATGACCGCCGCGCCCGTGAGCAACGGAAGGCGGACGACGCGCAGCGCTGCCTGCCAGAGCCTTCCGCCTGGCGTCACTTTCTTACCGACTCTCACATAGCCGGTTCCGGTCTGGTCGTACATTGCACATTCTCGGTCTATCCGCTCTAGGGATATCGGAGCATTGGGCAAAAGCTTGAATTTGCGGGCAACCGTGTCGTGAGACGAAAAGAGGGCAGCGTCGCGCCGCCCCCAGACTGCTGACCAACCCCACGTTTTCCAAAGCGTGGGGTTTAATGAGATGGTCACCTCCACCCGACAGGCGGGTTACGCTGTTAGAGTGCTTGTATAGACTGGAGAGATTGGGTAACACCTGTTCCAGGACAAGGGTAACACTCCGGACGAATGGTTCGTCCGG
>LFJI01000198.1 GCA_001235855.1 Candidatus Burkholderia brachyanthoides | reverse complement strand
AGCAGAAACTTGCCGCTTGAATTCAACCGTCACGATGCGGCTCATACACCACTCTCTCTCGACGTTAGCTCCAAGTACGCACTCGCAACGCAAAGCTACGAACACTAACGCAAAGCACATTAAGACTTGAAATGCTTAAGGCCCAGCCCCTTTGCGCGAAGCGGCACTTATAGCGAACATGCGTCTCCTGCTTAAGCTTAGTGGCCTAACGCGCGGCTAAGCCAAAAAGGACGGTTGCGGCAGTTCAAATGTGAGGGTGCTAAAACCTTGTCGAAGCGCTGACCGAGGTAGGGCCGAATAACGATTAAAACGATGACGTATTCGAGGTCGTTTCGGTGGTCGCCTGCCGGTTGCCGCCACGAACCGACATCGGCCGCGAAACGGGGCCGGAGGACGTCGAAGGGGAGCGATACCGTGGTGGGCGAGGAAGCGTGGATCGCATGGGAACCGCTAACGGCTCAACGCGTGAGTGCACTCGCTACTGCTGGTCCACGAGAGCATCGCAAGCGTGGTAGAGACAAGAAGGACCCGGAGACGGCAAGAAGCGGCTTTCTTTGGTGACTTTTTTGCCGCCGCAAAGAAGTTACCCCTCCGCCGGGAGGCGGCTACTGCAATAAAAGCGCGATAAGAGAACTATTGTGCCGACAAGACATACTCAAGACGGCCTACGAACCACACTATCCAAACCCCGTGCAACAGCCGCCACACGCGCATCATGCACAGCATCCTTGATCCGCGCGGGCTGATCAGCAAACTGTCGAGCAACAGCACCGGCATCGACGGCCCGCGCAGCGACAAAGGCGTTACGCAACCGCTCGGCCTGCGGATAGGCTTGCGCTTCGAGCCCCAACCTGCCTTGCGCATCAGAAAGACAAGCCTGAAGACATTCAGCAAACCGCGCAGGCTTGCGCAGCGCATCGCACCGTTCAAAGAGGCGCACAAGGGCCGCCGCTCCCATCGCCATCACGCGATGAATATTGCCGTGCTCACGCGCAACGAGCACGGCCAGATCGCGGCAATCGTTGGGCACGTGCAACCGCTCGCACAACGGCTTGAGCAAATCCACACTCCTCCCCTCATGCCCGATATGCCGTGGCAGAACATCCTCAGGCGTAGTCGCCTTGCCGAGATCATGCGTCAACGCGGCAAACCGTACAGGCAATGCAAACCCCTGCGCCGCCGCATAGTCGAGCACCATCATCACGTGAACACCCGTGTCCACTTCCGGGTGATAATCCGCGCGCTGCGGCACGCCCCATAGTGCATTGACCTCGGGAAGAATCCGCGCCAGCGCGCCGCATTCGCGCAACACCGCGAACATGCGTGACGGCTTCTTCTCCATCAATCCGCGCGACACTTCCTGCCACACGCGCTCGGGCACCAGCGCATCGACCTCGCCGGCCGCAACCATCTTCTTCATCAATTCGGCCGTCTCCGGCGCGACATCGAAATCCGCGAAACGCGCCGCAAAACGTGCGAGCCGCAGAATCCGCACCGGATCTTCGACGAACGCCTCGCCGACATGGCGAAACAACCGGTTCTTCAAATCCCCGCGCCCATCGAACGGATCGATCACTGGTCCGACGAGTTGCCCGCTCGGATCGACCTCGCGCGCCATCGCATTGATGGTCAGATCGCGACGCGTCAAATCTTCCTCGAGCGTCACATCGGGCGAATAGTAAAACTGGAAGCCGTGATACCCCGCCGCCGTCTTGCGCTCGGTGCGCGCGAGCGCGTACTCCTCATGCGTCTGCGGATGCAGAAACACCGGAAAATCCTTGCCGACAGGACGATACCCCTGCGCGGCCATCTGCTCCGGCGTCGCGCCGACGACCACGTAATCGCGATCCACGACCGGCACACCGAGCAGATCGTCGCGAATCGCGCCGCCGACCGCGTAGATGTTCATCGCGCGGCTTCCTTGCGCGTGTCGTCGATCCACTCGGCGCGCCACTTGAAACAGGTTGATAAATTCATGTGACTCCAGTCAACGATGCGCCGTAGCGCGAAACCCACTGAAGCGCGAACGCGGCGAATTGCCCGTGAGATACAGTGGCGCGATCGCCTCGATACTCGCCGGTTCGCCGATCCCGAGTTCGAGCGCGAGCGGTCCGCTCGCAATGTTCGGCGTCTTCATCGAATCGAGATTGTCGCGTGAAATGAGTGGCTCGCCGGGCGTCATTTCCATCGTCATCGCCTGAAGACGGCCGAGGCTGTCCGGCAGCTTGACGATGCGCGAATGTTTGCCGATCGCCGCACCCGAAAAGCGCACCAGTTCCGCGAGCGCGTAGACGTGCGGACCGGCGAGTTCGTATGTCATGCCGTTGGCGGCATCGAGGTCGAGCACGTTGACGATCGCCTTCGCCACGTCGCCGACGAACACCGGCTGAAATTGCGCATCGGCGCAGGCGAGCAGGATCACCGGAAACATGCGTTCGAGGAACACGAACTGGTTCAGCAGATTGTCCTCGGGACCGAACACCACGGAACTACGGAAGATGGTCCAGTCGAGTCTGGAATCGCGAATCACTTTCTCGCCGTCGCCGCGCGAGCGCAGATACATGCTCGGGCCGTCGGAATCCGCGCCGATCGCGCTCATGTGCAGCAGACGCCGCACGCCCTTCGCCCCGCACGCCGCCGCGATCTTGCGCGGCAGTTCGACATGCGCCTTCGCGAATTCCGGCCCATAGGGTTCGCCGGCTTCGCCGCGCCGTCCTTGCAAAATGCCGACGAGATTCACCACCGCGTCCGCCTGCTCGACGAACGCCGCGAGCTGAACGGGATCGTGCACGTCGCATTCGATCACATCGATCGGCAGCAGCGTCAGATGCGCCGCATTCGCGCGCCGTCGCGTGGCGAGCCGCACGTTATGCCCGAGATCGACGAGCGCATTGACGAGATGACTGCCGATGAAACCCGAACCGCCGATGAGCGCTACCTGTTGATGTCGCATATTGGCCTCTTTCGCGTTCTGGACTGCGGCGTGCCGTGACTGTGCCGTGACGATGAGCGTGGCGCGGATGTGAAAACGCCCGCGCATCTGTTCGACGAATGCCGAGAGGATGCGCGGCGGGCGTGAGCGGCACGCTCATCGTCATCTCATCATGGCGCGATATAACCCAGACACGCCTTCAGCGATTGCGGACGGCCTTCGAACAGCGCCGCGTAGTACACGGTGTTCGACAGTACGTTCTTCACGTAATCGCGGGTCTCGGCGAACGGAATGGTTTCAGCAAAAATAGCGCCCTCGACCGGCGCACGCAAATCCTGCCGCCACTGGCGCGGACGGCCGGGACCGGCGTTGTAGCCGGCCGTCGCGAGCACGGGCGATTGATCGAACTGATTGTAGATCATGGCCAGATAGTTCGTGCCGAGCAGGATGTTGGTGTTGATCTCGTTCATCTGCGCGCGCGATACCGGCCCGAACCCGATCTTCTTGGCGACGAGTTGCGCGGTGCCGGGCATCAGTTGCATGAGGCCGCCCGCGCCTACTTCCGACCGCGCGTTGATGATGAAGCGCGATTCCTGACGGATCAGCCCGTACGCCCATTCGATATCGAGGTCCGTGTTCTTCGCGTCGCGCTCGACGATTTCGCGGAACGGCGACAGATAGCGCAGCGTGAAGTCGTGCTCGCTCTTGGTCTTGTCGGCAGTGTTCACCGTACGATCGAACAGTTCGATACGCTTCGCGTACTGAGCGGCTGCCAGTAGCTGACGATCCGTCATAGTGCGCAGCGGCCAGTTCCACTCGCGATTGCCTTCGAGCCGCATGTTCAGCATGTAGAACTGCTGCGACAGGGCGAAGCCCGGCACCGTCTGCATCTGCACGATCTCGGCGTCGGTCACGGTCGTGCGTTGCGGTACCGTGATCTTCTGGCCGAGTTCCTCGAGCGCGAGCTGGCCGTAGAAGCTGTATTGATCCGCGATGGTCTGGAATTCCTCATTCGCGGTGGCCGTGTCGCCCGCCTGTTTCACGGCGCGCGCATGCCAGTAGACCCACGACGGCTGGCTGCGCAACGCGGGCGGCATCTGCTCGATGGACCAGCGCACCATGTTCCAGTCGCCCGCCAGCAGCGCGCTGCGCGTGCGCCATTCGTATGCAGGATTCGACAGCGTGGCATTCGCCGACAGCCGGTACCAGTCCGCCGCCGACGGCATGCGCTTGATGGCCGCCTGATAACCGATGGTGCCCCAGCCGATCGCGCGTTCCTGCGCCGTCAGGCTCGGCGCGACCGACGAGAACGTGGCCGCGGCCATCGCCGGATCGTTGCGCGCCATGCGCGTGATGGCGAGCAGCATGAGCTGATGCGCCGGCGTGTTCGGCATGACGCCGCGCGCGAGGTAGATGGGCGGCTTGTTGACCGCGTCGTCGAACAGCGTATCCTTCGGTTTTTCCTGGCCAAGCGCATCGACGATATTCAGGCCGGTCGTCGTGTAGTTCTGCTCGTAGGTAAGGCGGATTTGTTGCCAGATGTCGTCGGTCGTGAACTGGCCGGACTCCGCCAGCGCGCCGATCAGATCGACGCAGCCGTCGCCGTACCACTTCGGCTCGACTAGCAGCGCGCGTGCCGCATCCGCGACGTTCTCGCCCTTCGACATGCGTGCATCGAGCGCGTAGCACTTGACCTGCGTGTCGTCGTTGAGCACGAAGCGCGAATATTGCTGCTGGAAGTTCTTCCAGTCGTGACGGCTGCCGAGCACGACCAGATAGTCGTTGCGCAGACGATCGGCAATAGCCTGACCGTCGTACTTCTGCAGGAACGAGAGCACCGGCGCGTCGGGCGCATCGATGCGCGCGTGGCCTTGCGAATCGAACAGTTGCGGCTTGATCGTGAAATATTCGACGTAACTCGGCACCGGATAATTCGGGATCTGCGCGGCGAGCGCGGCGGCCTTGGCGGCGTCGTTGGTGCGCGCGGCATCGCGAAGCTGAAGGAAAATGCGGTCGTCCGGCGCGGGAGAGTCGGCATCCAGCGGAACGGCGGAAGCCGTGCTGCACGCGACGAGCAATATCCTGGCAAAGGCCGCAAGATATCCTCGGTTGAGGCGTTTTGACATCGTTATTACGGGAGCGCGAACGAATCCTATGATCGGTCCAAAGGATAGCATGCAACGTTTGCCGGCAAGCCAATATGCAAACTAAAAACGAACCAAAGGGTGCCCTGCGCGCGACGCTGCTCGCCAGCCGTGAAGCGCTCCAGGAACATCCCACGCGCGCGTCGATAGACCACGCGCTCGCCGCACGATTACGCGAGGTCATCGACAGTTTCGAGGTATCGTACGTCGGCGTTTATTGGCCGGTCGCGGGTGAATTCGATGCGCGCGGCGCCGTCGCGCAATGGCTCGCGGCGGACGCATCTCGCACGGCGGCGCTGCCCGTCGTCGTGCAGCCGCATGCCCCGATGGCATTTCACGCGTGGCACGCGCAATCGCCGATGAAAACCGGCCGCTATTGCATTCCCGTTCCGGAAGATGAAACGGTCGTGGTGCCCGAACTTTTGCTGATCCCGTGCGTCGGTTTCGATGACGCGCGCTTCCGGCTCGGATACGGTGGCGGCTACTACGACCGCACGCTCGCGGCGTGGCCGGTTGAGCGCAAGCCGGTGACCATCGGCATCGCCTTCGAGGCGGGCAAGTGCGACGCGCTGCCGCGTGAAGCGCACGACATGCCGCTGGATGCGATCGTCACCGAAGCGGCCACATATTAGAGATCAGAGCGCCGCCGCCGCCGCCCGCACCGCCGTGATCATACAAAGCGCATCAACTGCGCGGCCTCGCCGATCTGGATCTGCTCGTTGGTGAGGCCGCTTTCCCGCAGCGTCGTGATCAGGCAACTCTCGCTCACCTCGCGATACTTCGCGCACAGTTCGCGCCCCACCGCCGGTTGCCGTTGCCGTTGCCGAGAAAAACACTTCCTAGTGTCCCGTTCCACTGATTCGCGAACAAAGTCGGTGAAGCTTTTCGAGTATGGAATCGGCTGATGCGGTCCAGACCAAACGGTTTGCAGTTTTCGTTGTACTGGGAGACGAATTGATCGATATGCTTGAC
>LFJI01000197.1 GCA_001235855.1 Candidatus Burkholderia brachyanthoides | reverse complement strand
GCGGGTGTCGGCGTCTTGAGCATGATGCTCATTTAACGACAAAGCCCTGGGGCGATATGTTGGAGCAGTCTGGGGCGCGGCCTTGGCCGCGCCCCAGACTGCTCCAACATATCGCCCCGCCGACGCCTTCGGCGCGGCGGGGCAAGATCGAAGCATGCAGCTAGTCTAGATGTCTGTAAAAATTGAGCCTTTCGTCTGTCTGTCCAAGAATAAGGTCGCTCTAGTAGCACGCAGACCAACCGTTTTTAGGTGGCCAACTTCGATCCCTTGTGATACTTCGGCTCGCCAACACCTCCCTGTACAGAATGCGGCTTTAACTGTCAAAAGACGCATCTATGTCGTTCGTTGTCGACACGGTCCGCGGAAATCACCGTATTTTAATCGGAATTATTCACCGGCGATTCAAAGTTGGCATCTTGTTTAACACGCTGAAAATGTTGAGGTGAAATGTCGCTTCGGTGATTTTGGAGCATCCCTTATTCCAGCGATGAAGCATTGGTGTCTCGAACACCGCCCGTGAGTATGAGAACGAGAGTTGCGCGGGAACGACTCGCCAGCAAAAGGTCAATTCTAGGCGGCCAAACCCAGGCATCTTTCTGGAAAGAGATAATCCGTGAATCAGTTGAGAACCACTTGACCTTTATGTGCTGGTTGCGGCTTGAGGAACTCCGCAATTCATCTCAAAGAGATGCTCGCATTACTCACATCTAGAGTGGATAGCCGAGATAAGTCGCGTGTTAATAACCGAAATAATATCTATATCTCCTGAGAATCATATTTGCTTATGACATTCCAATCAGAATGGAGACTGGAACATGCAAAAACGGTTTTGTTGTCTCGCACTCCTAGCATTGATGTTTTCACTTGCGGGGTGTGGTGGAGATAGCGTCGGCACAACGAAAATGACGTCCGTGCCAAGTGGAGCATCAACACCCGGTGGCGCGTCAGCACCTACTGGTGGAGCTTGTCTGGCACACAAAGGGGATATCGATTTGTCAAAATAATCCGAATTGGGAATTAATCTCTAACACCATTCAAACCAATTCCCCGGAGGAGCAAATGGATCACAGAGCATCAATGGAGACGTTGGCGGCGCACGATGAATGCACTTTGAGTCCTAGAAGGTCTTTTCTCAAAAACAGTGTTGCTCTCGCACTAATGTCATTTTTCCATCCAGGACACGTCTTCGGACAAACGACATCAGCGTCGGCGGTCAATTACACCACAACTGTTCCCGATTGGGTGGCAACCTTAAAGAGCGACCTACTGACAATGGCTGAGGCACTTGAGTGCACAGTATTGCCTTGGTCCGGTCCCGATCTCGTCGCTACCCCGGAACAGTTTGGTTATACGGTGTCGAGTACTCCAACTCAGACGACGAAATGCATACAAACATCCATTGATTTTGTTAGCGCCAAAGGTGGTGGGACGGTAAATCTGTCGAACGGCGACTATGTGTCCGGGACCATCATATTGAAAGACAATGTTCGGCTATCTATTAACAATGGCGCTCGCCTTATTGGAAGCACTAATCAGAGTGACTATCTCAGGCTGGTTCCTATTACCCAGACCGAGATGGATACATATTATCAGCAATTCTATTCCATAATTTATGCCGAGCGGGCCACCAATATTGCAATTACCGGCGGCGGTATCATCGATGGTCAAGGGGAAAAATACCCAAGAAAGAACAACGAGTTCGGAACCAGATTTCGCCCGTTTGGAATGCGGATAATCGAGTGCAACAAGATACATGTTAGCAAAGTTACGATGATTAACGCGGCTTCATGGATGCAACTTTATCTGTCATGCAATAATCTTTTGGTTGAAAATATTACGGTTTCCAACATTTCTAACATCAATAACGATGGCATCGACATCGACGGTTGCAAATCAGTTATCGTGAGAGATTGTGTTATCAACTCCGAAGACGATGGAATTTGCTTCAAAGGATCCGCAGGAGGCTTGCTGCAGAATGTACTTGTAAAAAACTGCCAATCCTACAGCAGCACAAATGCACTCAAAATTGGAACCGACACACAAGGGTCTTTTAACAATATCCTTGTCTATAATTGCACTTTCAGCGGTCCTAAAACCGATCGTACTTTGCTTTACAAAAAACTGAGCCTTCGTTACGATCCGTTCGATGTCAAAGGCGGCATCTCTTGGGAGAGCACGGATGGCGGCTCCCTTTCAAACATTCTGGTCTCGAAATGTACAATTAACAACGCGCTCAGCCCGCTCTTTATCGGAATCGGAGACCGATTCCGGCGCATGCCCGCTCAGGAAAAACCTTCAGTCGGAAGCATTCGACAAATTGTGTTTGACCAGATTTCTGGGGAAAACAACGGTCCGAATGGCTCGTGGTTTTCTGGCTTCAAAGACAAACCTATTACTGATGTTGTGCTGACTAATATCAATCTGGGCGTTAAGGCTTATACGGGTAAAGTACCGAATGCCCGGGACGAAATAGGTACGCGATATCCTGACCCCGGTGGCAATCCCGTTCCAGCCTACGGATTGTGGGGACGTCATATCACGAATCTCACGCTTTCGAATTGCAACTGGAAACTCACTGGCACGGATCCGCGTCCCATGATTCAAATCGAAGCAACGTAAGGCCCATCCGGTCAAATCGAGTCCGCTATGACCAGACAGCCGCTAGTGCATCGATAGCGTTTGTATCGAACGGCAGGAACGGCGGCGTGCGTTTTCGCTGCACCGTGCATGCCTATTCCTGCTATTCCTTTTGCTGAAAATGATAGCTTTAAAACATCACCGCGAATCCTTCCTGGCTTCAATTTCGGAGTTTCACGGACGGGATTGCAGCTTATCTTCCGCGCATTCTATCGAGGCGAAGTTGCCTGTCACCCATCTCAGGCGTAGTTCGAGCAAAAGACATGGACGTCGGCAGGTCTCGCATTACGCTGATCCTCGCTGCAACGGGTTACCGATCAGCGGGATATCCTCGACGCTATCCGCTGATCTCGTTTCGCGGGTATCGAAGGAGCGATGCCGGAGATGCTGGTCCAAACTGGCCTTCTTTTGCACGTCCGCGTCTCAAGCATGCTGCCCGATCCGCACCAGGGCATGCGCTCGGCCGTCGTTGAATGTTGACTATGCTCACCGCTATCAGGGGCGAACCGTGAGGCCGTCCCCGAGGATATGCCGAGTTGTCCACGTCTCCTTTCGGAAAGCAGGTCGCTCTCATGCGTCCTTTGATCGTTGTGCATCCTGGCGGGGGCGCGGTTCCGCCTCGGGCTTATGCCTGCAACCTGGAGGCGCGCATCATTTGTCTCGCGCGAGGAAGCCGCGCAGCGGCGGGGAAATGATGCGCGCCTCCAGGTCCTCCACTGCGTTTCGGCCGCACGCGGTGCGGCCACAGCCCGCCCGTCCTCCGCCGGTCGGACACAACAAGGAAGGACAAGGACGCACCGGCGCGACCTTGTCCAACCCAAAAGGAAAACGCACCATGGCTAACATCGGCACTTTCACCGCGCAAAACGATGGCTTCGCCGGCACGCTGCGCACCCTGACACTCAACGTCAAGCTCAAGTTCGTTCCCAACGACAAGGAAAGCGGGAATGCGCCCGACTTCCGCCTTCAGGCCTCGCTCGGGGGGCTACGATATCGGCGCGGGCGTGGCGCAAAGTCAGCAAGGCCGAGCGGGTCTATCTCTCGGTGACCCTCGATGATCCGTCCTTCCCCGCACCGATCTACGCATGATGCCTTCCTCTTTGGGTTACCCCTATAGGGTGTTTTCTGGCTTGGAGGGTGATGATGTCGTCATCTGTTAAATCCAGTTTCCACGGCAGGCGAGGCCCAAGGCGCCTGCCTTTGATGATTCCGCGCTGGAGCCAGCGTCGTATGGTGAGCACGTGAGCACCGTGACGTCGATGGCCTTGGCAGCACCTTGGGCCTGAGTAGCTGCCATCAGGCCATTGTTCCGGACACGGGTTACAGCCGTTGATCTTGACGGTCGGCAACGACCAACGTGATCGGATCTGGCTGATGGTTGTGGCGGTAAACGGCCGACCTCATGATGCCCTCGACCGTCAGTGCGTCAGCGATCTGACGGTCGAGCGATCCCGCAGCGTTGAGCGTTCGCACGATCTCCCCGATGCGCGCGAAGTGGGCATGATCGTCATAGTTAGCAGTATTGCGGATGATCACATGCTCGATCCGCGCGCCGGTTTGCCACAAGATCGGATCGCGAACCAGATACAGCCTTGTTCTCGGCTTTTGTCGATGGTGACGCTGTCGATCACGAGACGCACTATCTCCCATCTCCTCACGCTCGTCGATGGCAGCCTGCTTCCAGAACACCGGCAGCTGCTCGGCGACGGTAAGGATGCGCATCTGCTCGGCTGCGGCCAGGGCGTCAACCTGCTCGGCATGCCACCCCGCATAGTCCTGTTCGACGCGCTCGGCTTCGCGCATCTTCGCATCTTCTCTTCCCACAACGTTTCCAGTGAGCGGGCGACGAGCCGGTTTTCGGGCTCCACGGCATCATATTGCCGGCGGGCGTGCTCAGCTTCGTAATGCGGCGCCTTCTTCTCCCGCTTCAGCGCCCATTGACGTTCCAGCAGCCGGTTCTCGCCGTTCATCTGGTCATGCGCCGCGAGCGCAAGTTAGATGCGATCGGGCTGCAAGGCTTCGATCAACAGCTGCTCGACCTCGGCGTCGATCTGGTTTGCGCGCACATTCTGGCAGTGCCCGATCTGCTCGCTGTCAATGCAGTGATAGACCGGCGCTTCCTATGGCCAGAGTGGTGAAGGCCCATGCAGTGCCCGCATATACCGCAGATGACGATGCCCTGGAGCGTCGCTGCGCCCCACGCCGCGGCGTCCCATGCCGGCCAGCGCAAAAGTTACCGATATTGTCGGCGAGCCGCTCGACGTTGCTCATATACTCACCCCAGCTAATGTAGCCTGGGTGCGCATCCTTCAGGCAGAGCTCCCCATTGACCCATCGACACCAAGGTCGTGGGGGGCGAGCACGCCCGGCCTGCGTCGCTCGGGCGCCGCACGCTTACGCCCATAACACATATGCGCCCGCATAAGCCGAGTTCCGGATGATCTGCCGGACCATCTGCGGCTCGGCTTCGCGCCACGACAGAGCGTGTGGCGCCGGTCCGCTCAACGGTCGTCGCGGCAGCGGTAGCCGGCGTGACCGCAAATATAACGCCACGCCCTGCGCGCTGCCGATCTCGATAAACTTCGCGAACACGAGCCGGATACGCTCCTGCACCTGCGCCAGGATCCATCATCACGCGGCCATCAGGGGCATGGATAAAGCCTGCTGGGAGGTGAAGGCGGAGTTCGCCACGCACCGCTTTCTGGCGCTCGGCGACGTGCTGGCGCATGCGGATCTGGTGCAGCTCGGCCTCGCTCACGATCCCGGACAGACCGAGCAGGAGGCGATCGTGATAGGTTCACGGATCGTAGAGACGTTCGCTATCGGCAAGCAGCACGCCGAAAAGCGAGCACAGCTCCAGCATCTGGTGCCAGACGCGAGGTGTCATAGCTCAGCACGATGCCGGCATGGCCAAGGCCAACCTCGGCGATCAGGCGTTAGAAGCCGTCGCGCAGGTACGATCTCGCACCAGATTTGCCGAGGTCTTCGTCAATCAATCACCTCAACGCGTTCGCGTGGCAATCCCAGCGCCAACGCCCGGTCAATCAGACGATATTGGAGCGCCGTGCTTTCCTGGTGGTCCCGCACCTGCCTAGGACTCGATTGGCGAACATACACTATAAGAGCGAGCTTGGCCCGATGTGCCGCGCCGACGCTCTCTTTACTCCGCGCCAGCCTCAGCATGGTGACTGACCAGCTTCGCTGTCGGATCGATCATCGGCCTCAGCATTCGAGCCATCACCGCCGGCAGCGATGGCCACAGCGGAGGTGGATATGGCGATGGCTGGATTGTCAGTGTCTGGCGCTTCATGACGGTGCTCCAGGTCGATCCCCCTCGAACTGCTCAAGAAAACGAAGGACCTCCAGCCAGGACGGACCAGCAGGTAGGGCCTCGCCTTGATGATCCTGCCTCGTTTCCACGTACAGCAAGTCATGCAGCGATCAATCTGGCCTGA
>LFJI01000196.1 GCA_001235855.1 Candidatus Burkholderia brachyanthoides | reverse complement strand
GCTGGGTGGTGTGGGAGGGGATCGGTCAGATTACCTGAGCGCCCCTATCCCGATTTTCCGAGCGCGTTCGGGGGTCCAAAGGCGGTGGTCCTCTCTCACAGAGAGTGCCCATGCGCCTGCGTCCCATCTCCGCCGTTCCCACCACGGCGTTTATTTGTTCCGCCTCATTCTCCCTGCTTCGCTTCGAGCCAAACCGAAATTAAACGCTCGCTGGGCACGAAAAGCCCGGCGGCAGCACGCCTCTTGGCTTACCATCTGTCAGCTAAGTTGATTCCAACCATCGAGGAGGCGAAACGCTTGGTTGCGCACTTTGACCCTGACCACATCGACGCGCAGTCGATTCGCAAACTGATCGTCGAGGGCTTGCGCATTGGAGCCGACGGCTCCGTTTCGGCTGACCGCTTGGAAACGACACCGGGCCGCGAAGCGGAAGAGTTGCGCGAGTTCTCGACCATGATCGACCATGCGCGGAGCCGAATCGACCAGCGCGTCGCGGGCGAGCCCACCGCGGCGCAGTTGGCTGAGCGCGACGAGTTGGCGGCCGCCATCGGACTTGCGCCCCGCTCGCCCGTGCCGACCGTGGACGTCCCTCAGCGGCTCGACGAAGCGATTGCCGCTTGGCTGTCGCACCTTGGCTCGCTGGCTGGGTCGACTCGCAAAACCTACGCGATCGCTCTTGCCGGTTTCGCGAGAGCGATGAGCGATGGGCGGTCCGGACGTGATGGTCCATCCAATCGCGTGCGCGCAATGCATCCGCTACGCCGAAGGATTGCTGGCACAGACGGCCGACGGCAAGGCGCTCCATCCGAAGACCGTTCGCTCGCAAATCAACGCCTCCGAGTTGTTTATGAAGTGGTGGGCGGTCGGCAACGGACGGCACGCCGGCCCCAATCCGCTCGAAGACGTGGCGCGCCCCTCGCCTCCGCGCAGCGACGAAGGCGGCGCGGAGGCGTTCAGGCTGGACGAGTTGCGGCTGATTTTCGAGCCGGAGCGATACAGCGGCTGCATCAGTTTTGGGCGCCGCTGATTGCTCTTTTCACGGGCGCGCGGGCGAACGAGATCGCGCAGCTGCGCTTGCAAGACTTGGAGCCGGTCGACGGCATTCCTTGCTTGCGCGTCGTTCACGACCCGCGCGGCAAGAATCCCACGCGCACGAAGAACGCGGACTCGGCGCGAACGATCCCGATTCACCCTGAGTTGCTTCGCATCGGCTTGCTCGACTCCATCGAGGACGTTCGCCGCGCGGGCGGAACGCGCCTCTTCCCGCACCTGCCGATGGACTCGATAGGCAAGCGCGAGAAATACATCAGCCGCGACTTCAACGAAAAGCACCTGCCCGAAGTTGGCGTCCACCAACCGCAGCGGAAAGTCTTCCACAGCCTTCGCGACACGGTCGAGACAGCTCTTCACGCCAACGACGCGAACCCCGTTCAAATCGACGAATGGATCGGGCACAAAGCTGAGGGAATGGGCGCTTCTCACTACAAAGCATACCCAGCGCAATTCGCCGAACTCGTCCTGCCGCGTCTTCGTTATTCGGGCTTGGATTTGAGCGCGGTTCGTTATTCTCCGGAGCGCTGGAACGACTGGCTGTCGAAGAATCTTCGGCCATGAAACGACAGCGCCAGATTCCTTCCTCATGTTAAGCCGGCTAGTCCGAGTTCTCCTCGCGCTCACCGCCATATCGCCCTTGTCGGTGTCGCTGGCATTTCAATTCGCCCGCTCGCGCAACTACGTTTGGGCCGCCGTCGCTTTCGCGGCGTGCTTGGCGCTTGGCTTTTTGGCCCGAGCCATTATTGCGGCGTCTGCGCGTCGACTTGAAACCCTGCGTGTGACCATACACAAGGCCAAAAGCGCCGACAAGGAAGTCATTGGCTTTTTTATCGCTTACGCGCTTCCGTTGATTTTCAAACCCCAGCCTTCCAGCCCCGATCTTGTGGCCTGGCTCGTCGCTGCGGCAATGCTGCTCTTTGTTCTGTGGGGAACGCAGAGCACACAGGTCAATCCGGTGCTTGGGCTGCTTGGCTATCATTTTTACGAAGTGGACACCGACGGAGGGGTTTCTTACCTTATGATCACTCGGAGACGAATAAGCAACGTCTTGTCGGTCAAAAGGGTTGTGCAAATCAGCGACTTTGGGATCCTCGAAGCGCCCGACCAAGAATAAAAAGGCGAATCAATGACTCTTTTCGCGTTGATGAAGGCGCCAGCGCCGCGAATTCTTCGTTTCAGCCTCACCGCCGAACTGCAAAGAGAGGTTCAAAGAACTTTCACCGAGCAGCTTGCATTTTTCGAGAATTCAATCGAGGAAGTTTTTGCGTTCGACGGACGCTATTCGCCTGAGAGCGACGAAGCGCTCGAAATCGCGGGATTTCAAGACGTGGATGGCATAATGAACGCCATCGATCGCCCTTTGTTTATTGACCGATTCGATCCAAACCGTCATTCCGCCGAGAATATTTTGGCGCTGTTTATGGGCCACAAGCATAGCATCCGCCAAGCGGCTCTCATTCAGATATTCGACCGACGGAGAATTATCTCAAAGAAGCATCTTTCGATGTTCTATTCGGGGGACACTTTTCAGCAGATTCGCGACGATGGAATCACGCTGGGCGACAGCCTATTGGCAGTTTTGGAAAATGGCGCGCTCAAATTCAAGAGCTTCCACCTGCTTCGTCGAGTTTTCGATTTGAGCCAGCATTACCAAGAGGCAACGAACGAAGACGTTGAAACTTTCGCGTTGCACAATGCCCTTTCTGTGCTCGATGTCGATGGTTTTGTCGCCTCCGCCAAACCCGCTTGTCCGAAGAAAAATCTCTTTTATCAACAAATCCGGCGTTCTAGACGCGCATTCCGGCAAGGCAATCGCCGAAGCCGCGCTGCAATTCAAGTTGGAGATTGATTTGGACCAAGACGAACGAATCGTCTTGCCAACCGACAAGGTTGGGTTGCGAAGAGTTCTGACGTTTTTGGCCGAAGACTACTATGAGTCTCCCCTGTCGAAAACTCATTTTGTCTCGAATTCGAAAAGGCCGGCAGACTAGATGAATCTTCACCGAGACTAACGACGGGGAACCTCGCCCTCCTGCTTGGCCTTTCAATCAACCTCACGTAGGCGTGAATTGTCGCCAGATAGTAGTAGAACATCCAACTGTGCCAGATGACGGGGTCGTAGTCGGTCTTTTGCTCCTTGTTGTGATGCCTGATGCCGAAGTTGTTCGCCAGATTGAACAGGTCCCCGGAATCCTTTGAATTCAAAACTTTCCGCGCGTCCTCGCGCTCGAACTCGAGAACGTCGACCAAATCGCGGACGGCGTCGCGCCGGTCGGCCCCCTTGACAGGCTGTTCGAGAGGATCGGAGAAAACCCGCCCGGCGCGCGCGCCGGGCAACCTTCGTCGGGGTCCGTTTCGGAGGAGGCCCGAGTGCTGCGGGGCGCTTTGGACGTCTTTGACGCTTGGTCCAACCGCTCTTGTCCGTCTGCGAGATCCATTGCGCGCCAGAATCGGCGGAACGTCTCCCGAGCAGGCGACCGAATCGCTGTCGACCAATCATTGGCTGATGCCGATGTTGTTTTCTGAAATTGAGCTCCATGCGGCTGAGTCCAGCCGGGAGACTTCGCGAGCGCGTTGCGGCGCGTCAAAGCTGCGAAAGCCGGGGTCTCACAGTTTTTGGGCCCAGCTCGCCATTCGAGTGGCCCTTCGGAAGCCTCCGCCGACACCGTCGTGTCATTGCAGTTGGCATGCGAGCGGTTTCGCGCCGCGCTGGCCGGCCGACGATATCGATCGCCTTTCACTTTCATAAAGCGCCGGGCGTATTGTGTGAAAATATGGTACGTTCCGTTCGGTATTCTGCATCGTCACCCGAGGCCTCGCCGCTCTTCTGACGTCGCGGCCGGGCCACGCACGGCGGCCCATTTCTCTCCCCTTCCGCCTGGGCCAGTCCAGCCAAGCGTTTCACCCTCGCAGACTCCTGACAGCCGCTTCATATCGCGCGGCCAGCGCTTCCGGCCGCTCGTCGGCCGGCGGCAGACCGGGGGCCTCGCTTTCGTTGCGAGCCTCCGTCGGCGAGCAGACAAACCGCTCCCGAGTGCGGCTCAGATCGACTAGGCGACGGAACGCTTCGTCCAAGCGTTTGGCGCGAACCAAGCTGGCAACCCCTCCCCGATCAGAGAACAATTCGTAAAGAGACGTCCGGGAAAGGCGCGGCCGCTTGCATAAAAACTCGACGCCCAAGTCAGGGTCCAGCAAATGACGCTCTACTATCAACGCCAGAGCGCGGGCGCGAAGCATGGGCGCAAGGCGTCCATCTGGGCGGTTGTCGCACAAAGCGGCCACTTGGGGAAGCAGGCAAGAGGCGGGCAAGGCCAGGGTGGCGTCAGCCGCGCCGCGCGACTGTTCAATGGACATATCGATCAACAGGGTTCGCCAGCGGGTTCGCCAGCGCGACGACGTGCGAAGCCATCAATCCGCCGCGGATCGCCCGCCGCAAATGTCGCCCCATGAAGAGAGACGTTCTCAGGCAGAAGCCGCTCAATCGCCGCTCGCGGAACGCTCAGCGTCAACATCGGGACGTCCACCGCGAAGCCAACGTTCTCCACCAATGTGTGTCGCGAACCGCGATCGAGTTGAGCGCGACGCGTTGCTGCCCCTCGGCAGACTCGGAGGCCAAGTTGCCTCCCAGCAAGCAGTGAACAAGATAATGATAAACGCCCGAGGCAGCAATGCGGCGGCGGGTGCGCTTGAATTGGACTTCGTCTTTGGTGAAATACTTGGTCAGCAGCATCTTTCCAGCGAGGTCCCAAGTTTCGATCCGCGCTGCAAACGGCGTCGCTGAGCGCTCTAACTCGTAGATTGGACGCAACGCGGCGCGCCAGATTTCTTCGGCGTCGCCCGGCCACGAGCCCGCTGTCGAATCGCAATGGCTTCGGCATTTGTTGTCTTGTTCGTTTTTTCGCATTCCTATTGGCTCCCGACAGCCAAGAGCCAAGCGCTGGGGCGCAAAACGAGCGAAGTCGGACGAAACAAGGGAAAACGGCTGACGAAATGAGCGGCGAGTCGGGCTCGCTTGAAGGAAGATTGCGCTCATCACAACAGCCGCCCGAAGCGGCTCAACAGAGGGGCGTCGCCATGCCGATTGGAGAACAACTATGAGCCCGGGGACAATGCATTCCCGCTCGGCCGCGATCAAACTCGTCAAAGCCGCCTTGGCCGCCGCTTTTTGTGATCGCCCCGTGTCTCTGCGAGAAGCACTTCGCGCTCAAGCGCCAAAAAGCGATGCCTCCACGCCTCCTCTTCGCGCACGACGGAGGCGATGTCTGAGACAAGCCGCATGATCAACTGGCGGTTTTCTTTTTGCAGGTCGGCGATCAGGGCGCTCACCGCCCGCGCGTCTTCGCCTGCCGACGCTTGATGCTCGCCAAAGAGAGCGCTGATTGGGCATTGATACAAGTCGGCGAACTGAGAAAGCCGAAACACAGTTGGCGCCATCGCGCCGGTCTCGAGCCTGGACACGGTCTCTTTCTCGACTCCAATCGCTCGAGCGACAACTGCCTGCGTGTATCCCGCGCGTTTGCGAGCGACTGCGATCGCCGCTCCAATCCGTTGGAGCAGCCGCTGCGCGCCAGCGTCATCGGTTTCCATTCGCTTCTCCTTCGCGTCGCGAAAAAAAAACGACGTCTGAGAAGATTTTCGAACGAACGATGCCGTCACTTAAAAATGATTTATTACGTTATTACCATAACGTAATAAATCATTAAATAGACGCACTAAGTCATGCGATTTACCGATAAGGTTCAGTCAAAACGAGGAAAAAATGGAACCAAAAACGTTGGTTGCATCCGCGGCTCTGGCATTTGTGTTGGCCGCATGCGGTGGCGGGAGCGGAGGAAACAGCGGCGGAACGGCCCCGACACCGACGGGAAGCGGCGGAAGTGGTTCGAACACGGGCAGCAATGGCGGCTCTTCGGCGAGCGCGGCGATTTCGCTGCTGACGCCGACGGGCGCTTCGGCCACCAACCTGACGACCACGGGCGACGTGGTGAACGACTCGTTCGCTTACGCGAACGTCAGACTGCTGATAAAGCTCTGGCTTCGCCCCCAGGGCTTTGTCGTTAAATGAGCATCATGCTCAAGA
>LFJI01000195.1 GCA_001235855.1 Candidatus Burkholderia brachyanthoides | reverse complement strand
GCTCATGCAAAAGATAAGATGTAAACACATTTCATCGAATGTAAACAGACCCTAGTGTATTTTATTTTACCCCTTACGTGACCGATACAACCCGTGACCGATACGACTCGGCCACTGCTTTGCTTCATTGCTGCGGCGTGGAGTGGATGCCGAGGTCCACGAAAAGCTGCGTCTTACGCGCGTATTGCGAAGTGAAGCGCAGGCGCGTGGCGGTCACCAGACAGCGCAGTTCGGTGAGCGCGCGATCGAAATTCTCGTTGATCACCACGTACTCCGCCTCCGATGCATGCGTCATCTCGCTCCCCGCCGCGAGCAGCCGGCGCACGATTACCTTTTCGGAATCCTGGCCGCGTTTCTTGAGGCGATCTTCCAGCGCATCCAGCGACGGCGGCAGGATGAAAATCTCCACCGCATTACGGAACTGCTTTTTAACCTGCTGCGCGCCCTGCCAGTCGATTTCGAGCAGCACGTCGTGGCCCATCTTCATCTGATCCTCGATCCACAGCTTCGAGGTCGCGTAGTAATTGCCATACACCTCGGCGCTTTCGAGGAATTCGCCCTGCTTGTGATGCTCCATGAATTCTTCGACCGAGACGAAGTGATACTGCACGCCGTTGGTCTCCTTCGGACGCGGATCGCGCGTCGTGTAAGAGACCGACAGGCGGATCGATTCGTCTTCGGCCAGAAGCGCGTTCACGAGAGTCGATTTACCCGCGCCCGAGGGCGCCACCACCATAAACAGGTTGCCCGGATAAATGCCCGTATAGTGGCTATGCGAGCGATGTGTCGTGTTCGGCATGATGTTGCTTTACTCCAGATTCTGTACTTGCTCGCGCATCTGCTCGATGAGCAGCTTGAGCGTCATTGACGCATCGGCGAGTTCCTTCGCGGCGGCCTTCGAGCCGAGCGTGTTCGCTTCGCGGTTGAGTTCCTGCATCATGAAGTCGAGACACTTGCCGACCTTGCCGCGCTTTTGCAGGACGTGGCGCGTTTCGTTCAGATGCGCGGTGAGCCGCTGCAGTTCTTCGGCGATGTCGATACGGATACCGTACATCGTCACTTCCTGACGGATGCGCTCGGCGACTTCCTCGCGCGGCACGCTTGCCGTGCCCGCGCCTTTCGCCGTCGCGATGCCCAGCCCGTCCTGCAGGCGCTCGACGATCTTCTGCTGATGCTTGGCGATCAGTTCCGGCACCAGCGGCGTGATGCGCGCGACGATGGCTTCCATTTCCGTCACGTTGTTGATCAGCACGTTGCCGAGCGCCGCGCCTTCGCGCGCCCGCACGTCGATGAGCTCGGCGATGGCCTGCTTGCCGCACGCGAGCACCGCTTCGCGCAGCGCATCCGGCGACACCGAGCTTTCGCTCAGCACACCGGGCCAGCGCAAAATTTCGCCGGTCCGCATGCGTTCCGCGTCAGGGAAAACATCCAGCACCGAGCGTTCCAGCGCGGCCAGTTGCGTGAGCGCCTCGCGATTCAACGCACCCGCGTTGGCCGTCTGCTCGAGGCGGTTCAGGTTGATGCGGATATCCACCTTGCCGCGCGAGAGCTTCGACATCAGCATTTCGCGCAATTGCGGCTCGGTTGCGCGCACGTCTTCGGGCATGCGGAAATTCAGGTCGAGAAAGCGCGAATTCACCGTGCGCAGTTCGACCAACACACCGATGCTCGAACCCGGCGCGCCATTGGGCGCCGCAGCCTGGGCGACGACTTCACGCGTCACGCTGGCATAGCCTGTCATGCTGTAGATCATGGTACGTCTCGCGATGTGCGCCTTCGTTGCGAAGACCGGTTCAACGAAAACGCCCAGCGCGAATGAGTGCACTGGGATTGGCACGCGTGGAGCCGCCGGGCGGGGAAGGTGTATTATCTCATTTTTACTGACCGTCACGCCCAGATCGTACGGGTGCGGGCGTGACGTGCGCGCAACGCCGGCGGGTGTTCGACGATAAAATCCGGTATCCGGCGCTTGTTCGCGCGTCTTCCACTTCATTGTCCATCCCATGACCGACTCTCCCCTGCTCAAGCCGTCTCCCCCGCGCCCGAGCGGCCGCCGCGTGAATCGTGAATCAACTGCGCGACGTGCGCATCATGCGGCATTACACGAAGCACGCAGAAGGCTCGGTGCTCGTCGAATTCGGGGCGATACCAAGGTGATCTGCACGGCGAGCATCGCCGAGCGCGTGCTGGAGTTTCTGCGCGGCCGCGAGCAAGGCTGGCTCACCGCCGAATACGGCATGCTGCCGCGCGCGACGCACACGCGCAGCGACCGCGAAGCCGCGCGCGGCAAGCAAGACCGGCCGCGCGCTGCGTTCCGTGTTCGATCTGAACGCGCTCGGCGCGCGCACGCTGCATATCGACTGCGATGTAATCCAGGCCGATGGCGGCACGCGCACCGAGCATCACCGGCGCGTTCGTCGCCGCGCACGATGCGGTGGGCAAGCTATTCGCGGCGGGCAAGCTCGCCAAATCGCCGGTGAAGGATTACGTCGCGGCGATTTCGGTCGGCATCTTCGAAGGCTCGCCGGTGCTCGATCTCGACTACGACGAAGACTCGCAGTGCGATACCGACATGAACGTGGTGATGACCGGCGCGGGCGGTTTCGTCGAAGTGCAAGGCACGGCGGAAGGCGCACCGTTCTGCGCGACGAGATGAGATCTCGCTCGCCGACAGCGGCATCAAGGTGCTCATCACGAAGCAAAAGGAAGCAGCACTAGGGATTCAAGGTGTCTGACGTCAATGGTCTGGGCCGCGTGGTGCTCGCGTCGAACAATGCAGGCAAGCTGCACGAGTTCGCGTCGCTGCTGGATGCGGCGGCAATCGAGCTGATCGCGCAGGGCGAACTCGGCGTGCCAGAGGTGCCCGAGCCGCATCTGACCTTCGTCGAGAACGCGCTGGCGAAGGCACGGCATGCGTCGGCGCTCACGAAGCTGCCCGCGCTTGCCGACGATTCCGGCCTATGCGTGCGCGCGTTGAACGGCGCGCCGGGCGTGTATTCGGCGCGCTACGCGTCGCTGAACGGCGGCGCAAAGAGCGACGCCGAGAACAACGCGCGCCTCGTCGCCGATCTGGCGAACGAGGCAGATCGCCGCGCGTACTACTTTTGCGTGCTCGTGCTCGTGCGGCACGCGGACGATCCCGAACCGCTCATCTGCGAAGGCCGCTGGCACGGCGAAGTGCTCGATGCGCCGCGCGGCGACAACGGCTTCGGCTACGATCCGTACTTCTTCCTGTCGTCGCTCAACGCCACCGCCGCCGAACTCGATCCGGCGCGCAAGAATGCGCTGAGCCATCGTGCGCTCGCGTTGCGCGATCTGCTGCAACGTCTGAAGGAACTTGCGTGAGCGCCGGACCGAAGAGCATCAATGTCGTGCAGGCGTTCACGTCGCCGGGCAGCATCCGCCTAACGTCGCTGCCGCCGCTCTCGCTGTACGTGCATTTTCCGTGGTGTGTCCGCAAGTGTCCGTATTGCGACTTCAACTCGCACGAAGCGAAGGATGACGTCTTTCCCGAAGAACGTTATCTCGATGCCTTGCGCGCCGATCTCGAGCGCGCGCTGCTGCTCGTATGGGGCCGTCATGTGCACACGATTTTCATCGGCGGCGGCTCGCCATCGTTGTTGTCGGCGCAAGAGCTCGACCACTTGTTGTCGGATGTGCGCGCGCTGCTGCCCATCGACGCCGATGCCGAAATCACACTCGAAGCCAATCCCGGCACGTTCGAAGCCGCCAAGTTCGCGTCGTTTCGCGCGAGCGGCGTGAATCGCCTGTCGATCGGCATTCAGAGTTTCAACGAGGCACATCTGAAGGCGCTCGGCCGCATTCACGATGCCACTCAGGCGCGCCGCGCGGTGGAGATCGCCGCGACGCACTTCGACAATTTCAATCTCGACCTGATGTTCGCGCTGCCGCGGCAATCGCTCGACGAGTGCCGGCATGACATCGAGACCGCGATCGCCTTCGCGCCGCCGCATTTGTCACTATATCACCTGACGATGGGGCCGAACACGCTGTTCGCCAAGTATCCGTCCGTGCTGCCCGACGACGATGCCAGCACCGACATGCAGGAGTGGATCCACGAGCGCACGCGCGATGCGGGCTACGAGCGCTACGAAGCGTCGGCATATGCGAAGCCGCATCGCAGAAACCGTCACAACCTGAACTACTGGCGCTTCGGCGATTACCTCGGCATCGGCGCAGGCGCGCATACGAAGCTGTCGTTTCCGCAGAAGATCCTGCGCCAGGCCCGCTACAAGCATCTGGCGACGTACATGGATCAGGCGCTCTCGCCCAACGCGAGCCCGATTCAGGAAGAACACGACGTCGGCCCCAACGATCTGCCCTTCGAATTCATGCTGAACACCCTGCGCCTCGTGGAAGGCTTTCCGGTGCACGCGTTCGTCGAACGCACGGGTTTGTCGCTGTCCGCGATCGAACCCGCGCTCGTCGAAGCGGAGAAGCGCGGCCTCATCACGCGCAATTACGAGCGCATCGCGCCGACCGAACTCGGTCAGCGCTTTCTCAACGACTCGCAGGAGCTGTTTCTGAAGGATGCCGACCGGTGAGCGCGCCTTCCGTGGTGTCCGGCTTCGTGATGCGGCATCGCCCGTTCGCGCTGTTCTGGGGTACGCGCGTGATGTCGTCGGTCGCGTTCCAGATGATGTTAGGATGTCGGCGGCGATCGGCTGGCAGGTCTATTCGATCACGCACAGCGCTTATGCGCTCGGTTTCGTCGGCCTCGCGCAGTTCCTGCTGACGCGCTGGTCGTCGGCCACGTAGCCGGACCGTTACGACCGGCGCGCGATCGCTTACATCTGCCAGGCGATCGAAGGTGTGGGGTGTGGGCGCCTTGTGTCTGCGCATCGGCGCATGGCACGGCTGAAGCGATGCCACGCCGATCTTCGCGATCGCCGCGATCACCGGCGCGGCCCGTGCGTTCGAATCGCCGTCGATGGCGGCGCTCTTGCCCAATCTCGTGCCGCGCTCGCAATTGCAGCAAGCGACGGCGTGGTCGACTTCGGCCAACCAGACCGCGATGATCCTCTGCCCGGCGTTGGGCAGCCTACTCTACGGGCTCGGCGCGCTCACGGTGTACGGCGCGGTGACGCTCGCGTTCTCACCGCCGCGTTCGCTGTCGCCGCGATCAAAATTGACGAACCCGTCCGCATGCGCGCGCTCTTGTCGTTTGAGGCGTTGTTTTCGGGCATCGCGTTTATCAGGAGCAAGCCGGTGATCCTCGGCGCGCTGTCACTCGATCTGTTCGGGTTGCTGCTCGGGGGCGCGACGGCGCTGTTGCCTGTCTACGCGCGCGACATTCTGCATACCGGGCCGTGGGGGCTCGGCGTGCTGCGCGCGGCGCCGGCCGTCGGGGTGTTGACCGGATCGATCGTGCTCGCGCACTTTCCGCTGCGGCGGCGCACGGGCACGGCGTTGTTCGACGGCGTGATCGCCTTCGGCATCGCGACGATCGTGTTCGGGCTGTCGCGCAATATCGTGCTGTCGCTGATCGCGCTCGCGGCGCTCGGCGCTCGGCGCGTCGGATGGGATCAGCGTGGTCGTGCGCACGTCGCTCATGCAGTTGCAGACGCCCGACGACATGCGCGGACGCGTAGGCGCGATCAATTCGCTGTTCATCGGGACATCGAACCAGCTCGGCGAATTCGAATCGGGAATGACCGCGGGCCTGTTCGGCGCGGTGCCGGCGGGGCTGATCGGCAGGCTCGGGGACGATCATCGTCGCGCTGCTGTGGATGCGGCTTTTTCAGGCGCTGAAAGCGACCCAATCGCTCGAAGGCTAGAGCCTGCCCGGCGCGAATGACTTGCGCTACAACGAGCGCCTTGGTGCGACACGTCGCATCACGTCGCATCGATTCGACGGTGAAAACTGTCTCCATAGGCTGACCCCTTCCTTGGGTTGGCGCTTCGTAACAAGCGAAACCCGGTGGGTGTATTGGGTTTCGCCACAGGCGATTCTCGGTATGTCGTTTATCACCGAGTATCGCATTGTATTTTCCTGACTGCCGTCAGGCCCCGTCCTATCAGCGGCTTTATCTCCGCCGACAGGGCGGAATGTCGTTTGCAATTCCCCACGTTATCTTATCAATGCTGGGTTTGTTACGTTTCGAGCGAAAGCTC
>LFJI01000194.1 GCA_001235855.1 Candidatus Burkholderia brachyanthoides | reverse complement strand
GCAACCGATTCGAACCACCGTGTACGGACCCGTACGCACGGTGGTGTGGGAGGGGCGGGCCGCGAGGCCTGCCTCTATCCCGATTTCGAACAAAAAATACGGCGAGGTGAACTTCACCTCGCCGCTTGTCGCGACCGCCACGGTGTCGGTGTGCGACGGATATCCGGCGCGCGCTAAGACACCGGTTAACGCGCCGCCGTGGCGTCGGCCACCAACAGTGCCGTCATGTTGACGATACGTCGCACCGTCGCCGATGCAGTCAGGATATGCACCGGCTTGGCCGCGCCGAGCAGGATCGGCCCGATTGCGATGTTGTTGCCCGCCGCCGTCTTCAGCAGATTGTACGAGATGTTCGCCGCGTCGATGTTCGGTAGGATCAGCAGATTCGCGTCGCCTTCGAGCGTCGATTCGGGCAGCACTTCCTTGCGCAAGCGGGCATCCAACGCCACGTCGCCGTGCATTTCGCCATCCACGTCGAGTTCGGGCGCGCGCTCCTTCAGGATCGCTAGCACCTCGCGCATCTTCTGCGCGGACGGCGCGTGGCTCGTGCCGAAGTTCGAATGCGACAGCAGCGCAATCTTCGGCACGATGCCGAAGCGCTTCACTTCCTCCGCCGCCATGATCGTGATCTCGGCCAGTTGCTCCGGCGTCGGATCGACGTTGACGTGCGTATCGACCAGGAAAATCTGGCGCCCCGGCAGCACTAGCGCGTTCATTGCCGTGTAGACGTTCGCGCCGCTCTTCTTGCCGATCACCTGATCGATGAAGTGCAGGTGACGATGCGTCGTGCTCACCGTGCCGCAGATCATACCGTCGGCTTCGCCCTTCTGGACTAGCATCGCGCCGATCAGCGTGGTGCGGCGGCGCATTTCGAGCTTCGCCATCTGCTGGCTGATGCCCTTGCGCGCCATCATCGTCGCGTAGGTCTGCCAGAAGTCGCGGTAACGCTCGTCGTAGTCCGTATCGACGACGGTGAAATCGACGTCGCGCGTGAGACGCAGGCCGAATTTCTGGATGCGCTGCTGAATCACCGCTGGGCGGCCGATGAGGATCGGTTTGGCGAGCTTTTCGTCGACGGCGATCTGCACCGCCCGCAGCACCCGCTCTTCCTCGCCCTCCGCGAACACGATGCGCTTGCGGTCCGCTTCGACGCTGCGCGCGAGCTGGAACACCGGCTTCATGGTCGTACCGCTGTGATACACGAACTGCTGCAGATGCTGCTCGTACGCGTCCATGTCTTCGATCGGACGCGTGGCGACGCCGCATTCCATCGCAGCCTTCGCCACCGCCGGCGCGATCTTCACGATCAGGCGCGGATCGAACGGCTTCGGAATCAGATATTCCGGACCGAACGACAAATCCTGAATGCCGTAAGCGATCGCGACGATATCGTTTTGCTCCTGACACGCAAGTTCCGCGATCGCGTTCACCGCCGCGATTTCCATCTCTTTCGTGATGACGGTCGCGCCCACATCCAGCGCGCCACGGAAGATGAACGGAAAGCAGAGCACGTTGTTGACCTGATTCGGATAATCCGCGCGGCCCGTGGCGAGCACCGTGTCCGGACGCACTTCGAGCGCGAATTCCGGCAGGATTTCCGGCGTCGGGTTGGCGAGCGCGAGAATCAGCGGCTTCGCGCTCATCGTCTTGACCATATCCTGCTTGAGCACGCCGCCCGCGGACAGACCCAGGAACACGTCCGCGCCCTCGATCACTTCGGCGAGCGTGCGCGCGCTGGTTTCGCGCGCGAACAGTTGCTTGTCCGGGTCCATCAGTTCGGTGCGCCCCTTATAGACCACGCCGGCCAGGTCCGTCACGTAGATGTTCTCGCGCTTCATGCCGAGATCGACCAGCAGGTTCAAACATGCCAGCGCCGCCGCGCCCGCGCCAGAGGCGACCAGCTTCACTTCGTCGATCTTCTTGCCGACCACCTTCAGACCATTGGTGATAGCCGCCGCGACCACGATCGCGGTGCCGTGCTGGTCGTCGTGGAAGACCGGAATCTTCATGCGCTTGCGGCATTCGCGCTCGAGGATGAAGCAATCCGGCGCCTTGATGTCTTCCAGATTGATGCCGGCGAAGGTCGGCTCGAGCGCGGCGATCACGTCCACGAGCTTGTGCGGATCGCTTTCGTTCAGCTCGATGTCGAACACGTCGATGCCGGCGAACTTCTTGAAAAGCACGGCCTTGCCTTCCATGACAGGCTTGGACGCCAGCGGCCCGATATTGCCGAGACCGAGCACGGCCGTACCGTTCGACACGACGCCGACCAGGTTGCTGCGCGCGGTGAACCGCGCGGCATTCAACGGGTCTTCGACGATCGCTTCACATGCGAACGCGACGCCCGGCGAATACGCGAGCGCGAGATCGCGCTGATTGATCATCTGTTTGGTCGGCGCAATCGCGATCTTTCCCGGCGTGGGGAACTCGTGATAATCGAGCGTGGCCTCGCGCAGTTTGTTGTTGGCGTCAGTCGTCATAAGGCTTAAGGTGGGGTAGCAGTGCGGAATTTAGAATGGAAGTTCGAACGCATTGTAGCGCTTCTGCGCTGCTGCTTCGGCGTCCAGGCAATGCAATTTCGGCTACAAGTGCCGTGACCGAAACATCGCTGATCGCATTGCAGTATAAAGGCTCGCGCGGATTCGGCCAGCTTTTTCGAGACACGCCGCGAGGATTTTCACGCGCCTCATCCGATGCATCCGCCCGATCTTGCAGCGCACAAAACAACCATTTCGACCGACTCATCGCCGACAATGCTTTCCGAGTTTTCCCTCATCGACCGATACTTCGCGCGCCGCACGAGCGCTCCTTCGCCGCGTCATCAGGACGAGGCCGCACGGCCGCTTGGCATTGGCGACGACTGCGCGCTGATCGCGCCGCCGGCCGGCCATCAGCTCGCCATTTCGACGGACATGCTGGTCGAAGGCCGCCATTTCTTTCCCGATGTCGATCCGCACGCGCTCGGCCATAAAGCGCTCGCGGTTAATCTCTCCGATCTCGCCGCGATGGGCGCGCAGCCGCATGCGTTCACGTTGGCGCTCGCGCTGCCGCGCGCCGAGGAAGCATGGCTCGAAGCGTTCAGCGACGGCATGTTCGCGCTGGCCGAACGCTTCGATTGCGCGCTGATCGGCGGCGATACCACGAGCGGCCCGCTGAACATGTGCATCACCGTGTTCGGTGACGTGCAGCACGACGCCGCCCTGCGACGCGATGCCGCACAGCCCGGCGACGACCTCTACGTGTCGGGCCTGCTCGGCGATGCGCGTGCGGGCCTCGGGCTCGCGCTCAGCGAATGGGCCGCCCCGGACGATGCCGCCACCGCGCAATGGAAGCGCGCGCTGGAGTGGCCGGAACCGCGCGTCGAACTGGCCATGGCGCTGCGCGGCGTCGCACATGCGGCGCTCGATATTTCCGACGGCCTCGCTGGCGATTTGATGCACATCCTGAAGCGCTCGAACCTGCGCGCCGTCGTCGATGCCGACGCGGTGCCCTGCTCGGACGCGTTGCGCACCCTGCCCGACGCCGCGCGCCGCCAGTGCGCGCTCGCCGGCGGCGACGACTACGAGTTGTGCTTCACAGCGCCCGCATCGGCACGCGAGGCGCTTGCGGGAATCGCGAAGCGCGTGGGCGTGGGGGTGACACGCATCGGTACAATTGAAAGCGGCGTCCCGGCCATCGAATGGCGCAATGCGCACGGCGCGCTGCTCTCACTTACGTTGCAAGGCTTCGATCATTTCCATGCAGACTGACCCCACGCTCGCGAGCGACGCTTCGCAGCAAAGCGCCAAGCCGCGCAAAGCCAGCGCGCGCTTCATGTTCACGCATCCGTTGCATATGCTGTCGCTCGGCTTCGGCAGCGGCCTGTCGCCGGTCGCGCCCGGCACGGTCGGCACGCTGTTCGCGTGGGTGTCGTTCATCGTGTTCAACCAGTATTTGACGGTCGCGGAATGGGGCGCGCTGATCGTCGTCGGCTTCATCGCCGGATGCTGGATGACGGATTTCACCGCGAAGAAAATGGGCGTCGACGATCCGTCGCCAGTCGTGTGGGACGAGATCGTCGCGTTTTGGCTGGTGCTGCTGCTCGTCACGCCCGCGACCTTCACAGGCCAATTGTGGGTGTTCATCGTGTTCCGCTTCTTCGACATGGTGAAGCCGCCACCCATCCGTTATTTCGATCGCCGTTTGAAAGGCGGATTCGGCATCATGTTCGACGATCTCGTCACGGCGTTTTTCATGCTGCTCGTGATCGCGCTGTGGCGCATAACCGTCTGACCTTCTCCCCAACCTCCGACACTTCGAGACACCGCCATGCCGACCGATACCGTCGTTCACCAACTAGCGATCCGCGTCGGCAACAAGCTGCGCGACGAACGGCTGATGCTCGCCACCGCAGAATCGTGCACGGGCGGCATGGTCGCGACCGCGATCACGGATATTTCCGGCAGCAGCGCGTGGTTCGAGCGCGGCTTCGTCACCTATTCGAATCTGGCGAAGACGGAGATGATCGGCGTGCCCGCCGCGATGATCGAGCAGCACGGCGCGGTGAGCGAACCGATCGCGAAAGCGATGGCCGAAGGCGCGCTGCGCAACAGCCGCGCGCAGGTCTCGGTGTCGATTACGGGCGTGGCGGGACCGGCGGGCGGAAGCGAAGCCAAGCCGGTTGGCACCGTGTGCTTCGGCTGGAGCAACCGGCTGCATACCGGCGTGGAAACGCTGCACTTCAAGGGCGACCGCGAGCAGGTGCGCTCGCAAGCCGCCGCGCATGCGTTGCGGCGATTGCTGGAGTTTCTGGAGCAGCGCGAGCGGCGAGCCCGCGCGTTTGTCTCACCGGTACTGATTGATCGTATCGCGCGTCTTCTTCGCGGCGTCCGCCGCCGCCTGCGCGTAGTCGTCGCCCTTGCCCGCGTAGATGATCGCGCGCGACGAGTTGATCAGCATGCCAGTGCCGTTCGCCGTGCGGCCCGCGCGCACGGTGGCTTCGACATCGCCGCCTTGCGCGCCGATGCCCGGAATCAACAGCGGCATGTCGCCAACGATGCCGCGCACCGCTTCGATTTCCTTCGGGAACGTCGCGCCGACCACCAGGCCCAACTGACCGCTCGCGTTCCACTTGCCCGCTGCCAGCGCTGCGACCACCTGATACAGCGGCTTGCCATCGGTGCTCAGGAATTGCAGATCCGACCCGCCCGTGTTCGACGTGCGGCACAGCACAATCACGCCCTTTCCTTCATGCGTGAGATAAGGCTCGATCGAATCGAAGCCCATGTACGGGTTCACCGTCACCGCATCGGCCTTGTAGCGCTCGAAGGCCTCCTTCGCGTACTGCCCCGCCGTGCTGCCGATATCGCTGCGCTTGGCGTCGAGAATCACCGGAATGCCGGAATGCTTCTCGTGGATGTGCGCGATCAGCGCTTCGAGCTGATCCTCCACGTGATGCGCCGCGAAGTAAGCGATCTGCGGCTTAAACGAGGACGCGTAGGGTGCGGTGGCATCGGCGATGGTCTTGCAGAACTCGAAGATCGCGTCGGCGCGGCCGTTGAGCGCGCCGGGAAACTTCGACGGCTCGGGATCGAGGCCGACGCACAGCAGCGATTGAGTCCGCGACCACGCGGCGTTGAGCGATTCGATGAAAGACATGGCGGACATTCGGAAAAAACGTCGATGGCACGCATTTTAACGTGCGGTGTCGCTCGGCTTACCCGCCTCGCCCGTCGGTTTAGCGGCCCACCGGGCGCGCCTTCGATCCCGCGCGCGTTTGGGCCACGTGCGGCGCGCCGCTTCGCCGGTGCGCTCGACCGTGAAGCGGAACTCGCGCGACAAACGCTCGCCTGGCGCGAGCACCGTCATGCCGTGCGCCGCGCCGCCGCCGAGCAGATTCACCGCGTTGATCGAATGATCGACCGGTTCGAAGCAGAAGAAATCCTCGCCGTGCGGCGCGTAGAGCACGTAAGCCTCGATGCTCAGCGATAGGCGCCGCTTCGGCCACAGCATGCTCGAGCGCCCGCTCCAGCCGGTGAACGCCTTGTTCACCATCGACGGTCGAGCCGTCTGGCACGCCGTCGGCGTCGGCGAGTTCGACGACGCGTCGGTGAATCACATGTAGATCCCAAGTTCAAATATCGGGTTTCTGCCAGATAGAAATGTCGCATTC
>LFJI01000193.1 GCA_001235855.1 Candidatus Burkholderia brachyanthoides | reverse complement strand
GCCTACTGCATGCCGCTTGACGCGCGGCTGACGGCGACACGTGTCGCACCGTATTGTTGGCAGTAGGGAGCGTCCACGCAGCGCTTGGTCGACGCGCAAAGGTCGCTCAGGGCATGCGAAGCAACGACAAACGCCGTTCGGTCATCAAGTAAGTGAACGGCGCACGGATGCTCGGATGCGGCAAAAACGACGCCGCAAACGCCCGGTTATTGTTCACGTCTTGCACAACCTGTCCCCGGCAGCCTGACCAGACCCCACATGCCGCCAAATCGAACGGGAGCCGAACACGGCATCACCTCGTGCGCGATGAACAGCGCAGGAACGGCGGCGTAGGCCCCATCCGGCGTGACGGCGGCAATGGCCATCTGGCAGACGCGCGGCGTCTGGCCGGACAAGACGTGCACCAACTGACGGCGCTTGAGTTGCAGTTACGAGGCTTTTAACCCCTAACAGCGTACTGATGGTGATTGTAAAAACGCACTGGCGCTATGACATTCACCTATTGACAACATGATAAATCCAATGTACAGATGTTGCCATTATACAAAAAATGAGGGATTTGTCCCGTGCAACTGCGATTTTCGCTATGACCGCAAAGATCGCGGGATTTCGAAGGTTTCCGAGCCCTTTCTGCACGCGATGTGCCCTTTATTCTGCACGCGATGTGCCCTTTAATATGACACAGGTACAATGAGTGTTTTTACAGACTGCCTTGCATCGGCGCGAGTCATATGAAAGTCATTCTCGTCCCCGTGACGCCCTTCCAGCAGAACTGTTCGATCGTCATTTGCGAAACGACGCGGCGCGTCGCCGTAGTCGATCCCGGCGGCGACATCGACCGGATCGTCGTGGAGGTGGACCGGCAAGACGTGAGCGTCGAGAAGATTCTGCTGACGCACGGGCATCTCGATCACTGCGGCGACGCGAAGGCGCTCGCGGAGCATTACGGCATCGAAATCGAGGGACCGCATCGGGAAGACGCGTTCTGGATCGACCATCTCCCCGAGCAGACCCAGCGTTTCGGTTTCGCGGATGCGCAACAAGCCTTCACGCCCGAACGCTGCCTCGATGATGGCGACACCGTGCAGTTCGGCGATGAGACCATGAGCGTCCATTTCTGCCCGGGTCACACGCCCGGTCTTTTCAGCCAGAAGCATCGGCTGGCATTCGTGGGCGACGTGCTGTTCGCCGGTTCGATCGGCCGCACCGATTTTCCGGGCGGCAATCAGCCGATCTGATCCGCTCCATCCGTGAAAATCTGTGGCCGCTCGGCGATGACGTCACGTTCGTTCCCGGTCACGGCCCGGCCTCGACGTTCGGCGACGAGCGTCGCACCAATCTTTTCATCGGCGATGGAGTCCGCGCATGAACGCCATTCCGGAGATTTATGTCAGCACCGACGTCGAAGCCGACAGCCCGATTTCCGGCCCGCACTCCATGCTGAGTTTCGCGTCTGCAGCTTATACGGCAGACAAACAACTGATCGCCACGTTTTCCGCCAACCTCGAAACGCTTGAGGGCGCGACGGCGCATCCGGTGCAGGCGGCCTACTGGAAAACGCAGCCGGAAGCCTGGGCTGCCTGTCGCAAGGACTTGCAGAAGCCCGAAACCGCGCTGAAGGCCTATGTCGAATGGGTGGAGACGTTGCCGGGCAAGCCGGTGTTCGTCGCCTATCCGGCAGGCTTCGACTTCACCTATATGTTCTGGTACATGATGCGGTTCGCCGAGCGCTGCCCGTTTTCATGGTCGGCGCTGGATATCAAGACGCTCGCTTTCGCCATGACCGGATTTGCCTTATCGCAAAGCCATCAAGCTGCGCCTGCCGAAGCATTGGTTCGATGATCTGCCGCATACGCACGTGGCGCTGGATGACGCCATCGAGCAAGGCGCCCTCTGTTCTGCAACATGCTCGCGGAACTGCGCGCAACGCACGCCACGCAGGCCTCGGCGGTGTCTCAAACCGACGATGACAGCGCGTCCGATTCCGGCACCGCACCTGAAGGTAAAACCGCGCTCTAAAGGCTAGGAATTAGGGAAACTACCTCAGTGTGGCCGGATTGCATTGCGTTTCTTTTTCTGCGCCTCTAACATCTAACATAAGATAAACAAGGATCGCGACCTAACGGAGGCACAGTTGACACTCGATACGTTCTCACAAAAAATCCTGCGTCTTCTGCAACTGGACGCGCGCCGGTCAGTTCAGGAAATTTCGGATCAGGTCAGCCTGTCCAGCACACCTTGCTGGCGTCGTATCAAGGACATGGAGCAGTCCGGCGTCATCCAGCGCTACACCGCGCTACTGGATCGCGAAAAGCTCGGCCTGCACGTCTGCGCGCTGGCGCATATCCATCTGACACGGCACACCGAAGGCGGCGTCGAGCAGTTCGAGCGCGAAATTGCCACCTGCCCGGAAGTCACCGAGTGCTATAGCACGACCGGCGAATCCGACTACATTCTCAAAATCGTCGCGCCGGATATCAAGGCCTACGACACATTGCTCCACGACCGGATTTTCAAGATTCCGGCCGTGGCGCAAGTGCGTACGAGCGTGGTGCTGCGCGAGATCAAGTTCGATACGCAATTGCCGCTTTAACGCGCCGTCGTCAGAAGCCGGCGTGCGCGGAATGGCGGCGTGCTTCACCGGGCTTTGTACGTCGAGGGAGCGCGCATCGGGCCTTGCTGAGCAAAAACCGAACAAATATTTAAAGAGTTTCTTACTCTCGGTATTCGCCGTTCGCCGAATCAATAACGCCGCGTACTCACGCCGCGTACTCGCAAGCGTTTGCGCTCGCGTTGAATCGGCGTAACTCGCTTTTTCAGCATGAGTGAAAATTGACGGCTTGGCTCCGACTCGAGCCTTGAATATTCCATGGAACGCGGCAGCACTTTCCGTGGGGAATTACTCTGCGGACCGACGTACGAGAATACACGCCGACAACATCGTTCGTTTCTCGATTCGAAACGACAATACGCGACCGGAATCTCGTCAGTGACACGGCGCCGACTTGCCTCCGGTTCAGGATACGATAATCGGCTGCGATTACCTGGCGGCAAGCGTGCTCTGGTGAGCGCATCGCGGTGGTATTCGACGCTGCCTGGAGTGTCTGCGACATTCACTTACGCTGTTACGTCAGCCGCCACGCATTTTCGAAAGCAATCCGTAAATCTACTCCCATCGACCATGCGCAACGGAACTTGGCGCTGGCGTTGGACGTTCGCCGAAAGCATTTGAAATACAAACCCTATTGACGGTACGCTCGCTTGGGCGCCACACGCCCACCGCTTCGCATACAAAAAACCGCGCATTAAAAGGCGCGGTTTTATTACATCTTATTGCGATACTTGACTTACTTTCCGATCAGAAAGACATCGCGGTCTTGGCCGGCAATCCATTTCGGCGGCTTGCCGCGGCCCGACCAGGTGCTGCCGCTTTCCGGGTCACGGTATTTCGGCGCCACGCCCGAACGGCCGCCGCGTGATGCTTTCGCGACTTTAGCGCTGCGGCCGCCAGCCAACTCCTGCAGCGTAATGCCGTAGTCAGCCATTTTTTGCTTGATCTCAGTAAGCACTTCGGCGTATTCACGCGCCTTGGCTTCTTCAATCTGACGTTCGAGAGACGCGCGCTGCGCGAGGAGTTCCTTGTATGAAGGCATGGCAATTCCCTAAGTGGTTTGCTGATTGCAAGTCGGTCCGCTCGCTTTATTCAGTTTGAGTATAGCCTCGGATTGGCACGCAGATTAACACAAAAGTTTTTATTGTGGCATATGCGATTAGACACGTAATTACGGTTAAGTGGTTTCTTCGTGACATTTGCCGAACTTCTCTTATTTTCTAGAGCGAAGCGGTCAGACGCCGAATACACAGCGAGAACCGATTTGCAACCGCGCGTTGCCATGCGATGAGAGCACGACAATTGCTGTTGCCAAGAAAGTTTCATGCGATGAGAATTTTGCTCGCCATGGAAGCCTCAGCTTATCGGCGGCAAAGGGGAGGCCAAAGTGCGCCGGACAAAACCTTATCGTTTTCGCAAAAATTCATACATGTCGCGCAAAACAATCGAGCATCGCGGCTTTCAAAGACTCGGCTGTCGTTTTCGCTTCGTCGAATGTAAAACGATTGTGAAGCCCTTTAAGCTTCAAATTGCAACCGTATCGGCCTATCCCCAATAACTCCAGACTGGCCGGACGCTCCGGATTAGTGTCAGCCCATTCAAAAAGTGCCGCTTCCTCGTCGGCAGAAAATGGCGCGAGCGGATCGATATCCACGACCGCAATCCAGCCCATCGCGCCGAACCCGCCGATATAGCGCATGCACTCGACCGACATTACCCAGAACGAGAAGTCGCCGAGCGCCAGATAGCGCTCCGCTTCCGGATAATAACGCAAATAGCGCTGCGCAAGCGTTTCGTGCTCTTCGGCTGACGCACGCGCGAACGCGCCGAGCAAGGTCACACGTTCCCCTTCGAGCACGCCGCCGCTCGCAGAATACGCGGCCAGAAAGCCCGCGTGTGGATCGGCCTGCAGGTTGCGCGTGTGCTCGACCAGATTGCTGATGAGCAGCATCGGCGCGTGGCGCGCGGTCACGGCGAACGGCAATGCGGTCGGATAGGGAAAACCTTGCAGCTCACGCGCATGCGTGGCGAGCGTGCCCTCCGGCGCGCGATGCAACAGATGAAGCGGGGCTTGCGATGGAATATGCATGTCGATTCCGCGAGTTCGATGAAGCGTACCGAGCGCCCCGTGAATGCCGATGACGCGCTCGATACTAACGCACCCTATGCACACTCCGCACCGCCGCCGAGCGTGGCGCCGAGCCGTTCGATAAAAGCGAAAGCTTCCGCGTCCGGCGGCAATGAAAGCTTCCGCGTCCGGCGGCAATTTTTTGAAACGGCGTCTCGTGTCCGACTCGACCTCCTCCTCCTCTTCCGCCCACGCCCCGCTCGCGCTGCATCGCAGCCTGCTACCCACCACGCGCGAATGAGCCCGCTACGCAACCATGGCGATTTTCTTCATCGCCGGAATGATGTACGCCTCGGGGGGGGGGGCGTGCACGTGCCGACCGTGCGCGACAAGTTCGCGCTGAGCCCCGGCATGTTGTCGTGTTGCTGGTGGTCTCGGGCGGCTCGATTTTTGCGATGTTCACGAATGCCTCGTGGATCGCGCGCGTCGGCACACGCAACGCGTGTCTGGCGGGCGGCGGCATGATGCTGTCCGGCGCGCTGATCCTGGTCACGCCGTATTACGAGCTGCTGCTGGTGGTACTCGCGCTGTTCGGCTGGCATGGCCACGCTCGTTGTCGCGATGAACGTCGAAGCCAGCGCCGTCGAGGAGGCGATCGGGCGGCCGATCATGTCGTCCACTGCATGGCATGTTCAGCGTCGGCGGGATGGCCGGCGCGGCGGCGAGCGGCGCGCTGCTCGCGCATGGTTTGGCGCCGGCGGCGCATCTGGCGCTGACCTCCGCCGCGGGTCTCGTCGTGCTGTTCGTGTCGATTCCTTCGGTGCTGTCGCACGTGCCGCATCAGGACGATCACGCGAAGGCGTCGTCGTCGAACCGGTGGAGGAAGTCGGGCGCGCTGTGGGCGCTCGGCGGCATGGCGCTATCGCGGAAGCGCGATGTACGACTGGGCCACGGTCTATATGCGTGATATCGTCCGCGCGACGTCGTCGGTCTCGAGCGCGGCGTATGCGGCGTTCTCCGACGGCATGGCGGCGGGGCGCTTCGGCGGCGACGCGGTGCGTGCGCGTTTCGGCGCGCCGCAGCTTGTGTTCGCAAGCGCAGGACTCGCGTTCATCGGCATGGTGATGGAGCTCGTCTTCCCGAACACGCTCGTCACCATGACCGGCTTCCCGCTGATGGGTCTGGGCCTCGCCAACATGAGGCCCGTGCTGTTCGCGGCAGGCGCGCGCAGCAGGACGTGACGGCCGCCGAAGGGCTCGCCTACTTCGGCCTACTGCTCGGGCCGATGCTGATCGGCGGTGTGGCGCAAATCAGCAACTTGCCGATCGGCCTGTGCGTGGTCGCCGCATGGTGCGCACCGTTCAGCTACGCGCCGCCAACAGCAGTTGCTCCCGTTCCGTATCCGTCAGATTCATTTTTCCCCATGACCTGCATCTAAACACAGATGGAGTGCTAATTCAATGACGCAATCGACT
>LFJI01000192.1 GCA_001235855.1 Candidatus Burkholderia brachyanthoides | reverse complement strand
GAAGTGTTACCCCTGTCCTGGAACAGGTGTTACCCATCTCTCCGGTCTATACATCGGTGCACCACGCGGCGCGCGCCTGAATCCGGCCCGGTCATGAGCCACCTCTACACCTCCCTCTTGGAAGACGACGCCGCGCGCCTGATCGCCGCTGGCTGCTTCGTGCTGACCGTCGCGCTGTATTTCGCGGCGAAGCGTCTGTACGCGCGCTTCAGGAGCCCGTGGCTCACGCCGCTGCTGGCGGTGCCCGCCGTGCTGGCGCTGATCGTGGTGACGGCGCGTATTCTCTATCCGGTCTACTTCGCCGACACGCGCTGGCTGATGTGGCTGCTCGGCCCGGCGACCGTGGCGTTCGCGGTGCCGATCTACGAATACCGCACGCTGCTCAAGCGCCACTGGATTTCGCTGACGGTCGGCATTCTCGTCGCGGTTGGCGGGTCGCTGGCGCTCGCGAAGCTGCTGCATCTGTCGCCGGAACTGCAACGCAGCCTCGCGACGCGCTCCGTTTCGACGCCGTTCGCGCTCGCCGTCTCCGACAAGATCCACGCACCGAAGGACCTCACCGCGCTGTTCGTGATCGCGACGGGCGTCTGCGGCATGTTGTTCGGCGAGATTGTGCCAGCGCTGGCGCCGCTCCTGCTCCTGTCTGCGCTGCCTTTTTAGGGCGCAAAGCGGCGCGCACGCCGCTCCAAAAAAGAAAATCGGTGTAGGCTCAAAGCCAGATTCTCCACACGAACCTTTGCTACAATCTTCATTTGTTTCCGAGGAGCGTTGCGACGGGCAATCCGCAAGACACCCGCCAGGCTCGGAAGCATTCAATCCGGACGGTTCGAACGCTCTTTTGGTCATGAAAGGCGCCCGCGGAGCCTCCGCATTCGAACGGCGCTCACGTCAACATTTCTAGTCTTTTTAGAAAAGGAGGGCGTGATGAACGCCGCAGTTCTCGATTCCAAAGATTCCAAGGATTACGTCGTCGCCGACATGTCGCTAGCCGCATGGGGCCGCAAGGAACTCGACATCGCCGAAACGGAAATGCCGGGTCTCATCCAGACGCGGGAAGAGTACAAGGCGCAGCAGCCGCTGAAGGGCGCGCGCATCGCCGGTTCGCTGCACATGACGATTCAAACGGGCGTGCTCATCGAGACGCTCACCGCACTTGGCGCGGACGTGCGCTGGGCATCATGCAACATCTTCTCGACGCAGGATCACGCCGCCGCCATTGTAGCGGGTGGCACGCCGGTGTTCGCGTTCAAGGGCGAATCGCTCGACGAATACTGGGAGTTCTCGCACCGCATTTTCGAATGGCCGAACGGCGAATTCGCCAACATGATCCTCGACGACGGCGGCGATGCCACGCTGCTGCTAATCCTTGGCTCGAAGGCCGAAAGGGACCGCTCGGTCATCGGCAAGCCGACGAACGAGGAAGAAGTCGCGCTGTACAAGTCGATCGCCAAGCACCTCGACGCCGACCCGGTGTGGTACTCGACGCGCCTCAAGCACATTCAGGGCGTGACGGAAGAAACCACCACGGGCGTGCATCGCCTGTATCAGATGGAAAAGGAAGGACGTCTGCCGTTCCCGGCTATCAACGTCAACGATTCGGTCACGAAGTCGAAGTTCGACAACCTGTACGGTTGCCGTGAATCGCTGGTGGATGGCATCAAGCGCGCGACCGACGTAATGATCGCGGGCAAGATCGCGCTCGTGGCCGGTTACGGCGACGTGGGCAAGGGCTGCGCGCAATCGCTGCGCGGTCTCGGCGCGACCGTGTGGGTGACAGAAATCGATCCGATCTGCGCGCTGCAAGCCGCAATGGAAGGCTACCGCGTCGTGACGATGGAATACGCCGCCGACAAGGCCGACATCTTCGTGACGGCGACCGGCAACTACCACGTCATCAACCACGACCACATGAAGGCGATGCGCAACAACGCGATCGTCTGCAACATCGGCCACTTCGACTCGGAAATCGACATTGCCTCCACACGCCAGTACACATGGGACAACATCAAGCCGCAGGTCGATCACATCGTGTTCCCTGACGGCAAGAAGATCATCATTCTGGCCGAAGGGCGTCTGGTGAACCTCGGTTGCGCCACGGGCCACCCGTCATTCGTGATGTCGAACTCGTTCACGAACCAGACGCTCGCGCAGATCGAACTGTTCACGCAGGGTGACAAGTACGAGAACAAGGTGTACGTGCTGCCGAAGCATCTGGACGAAAAGGTCGCGCGTCTGCATCTGGGCCGCATCGGCGCAGAACTGACGGAACTGACGACGAAGCAGGCGGGTTACATCGGCGTCGACAAGAACGGTCCGTTCAAGCCGAACCACTACCGCTATTAATCACACGCTTCAACCGGAGATTCATTCGATGACGTTGCTGCTGACATGGCTGATCAACGCGCTCGCGCTGCTGATCATCACCTATCTGGTGCCGTCGATTCACATTCGCGGCTTCGGGACGGCGCTGATCGTCGCGGTCGTGCTGGGACTCATCAACGCGATCGTGCGGCCGGTGCTGATCATCTTCACCTTGCCGGTGACGATCATCACGCTCGGCCTGTTCATCTTCGTGGTGAACGCGCTATGCTTCTGGCTGTGTTCGTCGCTGCTGAAGGGTTTCGAAGTGTCGGGCTTCTGGTCCGCGTTCTTCGGCTCCATTCTGTACAGCATCGTATCGTGGCTGTTGTCGGCGCTCGTCTTCGGACAGCGCAACTTCGGCTGACGCCCGGTTGAAACACACGCTGCCGCCGCCGATCGATCACACATCGTCATGAAACCGATCGAACTTTCATTCGAGTTTTTTCCGCCGAAGACGGCAGAAGGCGTGGAAAAGCTGCGCGCGTCACGCAAGGAACTGGCGAAGCTCTCGCCCAAGTTCGTGTCCGTGACGTTCGGCGCAGGCGGCTCCACGCAGCAGGGTACGCTCGACACGGTACTGGAAATGGCTTCGGAAGGATTCGAAGCCGCGCCGCATCTGTCGTGCATCGGCTCGTCGAAGGACAATCTGCGCGCGATTCTTTCGCAGTACCGCGAGCACGGCATTCGCCATATCGTCGCGCTGCGCGGCGACCTGCCTTCGGGCATGGGCGAAGTCGGCGAGTTGCGCTATGCATCGGAACTCGTGGCGTTCATTCGCCAGGAGCATGGCGAATGGTTCAACATCGAAGTGGCCGCGTATCCGGAGTTCCATCCGCAATCGAAGTCGCCGCGCGCGGATCTGGAAAACTTCGCGTGCAAGGTGAAGGCTGGCGCGAACTCGGCGATAACGCAGTACGTCTATAACGCGGACGCGTACTTCACGTTTATTGGCGAAGCGCGCAAGCTCGGCGTCGATGTGCCGGTCACGCCGGGCATCATGCCGATCACCAACTTCTCGCAACTGATGCGTTTCTCCGACATGTGCGGCGCCGAAGTGCCGAAGTGGGTCGCGCGCCGGCTGGAAAGCTTCGGCGACGACCGCGAGTCGATCCGCGAGTTCGGGCTGGATGTGGTCACGGGCCTGTGCCGCCGGCTGATCGAAGGCGGCGCGCCGGGTCTGCACTTCTATACGCTGAACGGCGCGCAGGCGTCCAAGACGATCTGCGAGCGGCTCGACTTCAAGAGTGCCTGATCCGGATTTAGAGTAAGTTCTCGTTTTAAGCCGCGCGGTGCGAATCGCGCGGCTTTTTTCCTTCTTGCGACTAAACACGCACATCGCACTATCACGTCTGCGCATAGTAGATAAACAAAGCGAATTGAAGCGAATTGAATGGCTCGAAGGCGACCCAGCCACTGGGGAAAACGACCGTACCCGTAAAATTTTTTCGTGCTACGGTAGCGCCTGAATTTGCTTGGTACCGCCCATCAGGCAGAGTCGCGCGGCCGAGTGCTCGCGCCATGCGAAATAATATCGCGCTACGCCGGCTGAAAATCGGCATCGACCTGGAGGAAATATGAAGAAAACTGGCCTGTTGCGAGGCGCCCGCGTGTCGGTGCTCTTGGGCGCCGTCGCCACAGCGGCGCTCGTCGCGACAACGTCCGCGCACGCGGCCGATCCCGAATAAAACGCTCGTCTACTGCTCCGAAGGCAACCCCGCCGGTTTCGATCCGGCGCAATACACGACCGGCACCGATTTCACCGCGAACACGTTCACGGTCTACAACCACCGTCCGGTCGAATTCGAGCGCGGCGGCACCAAGGTCGAGCCGGGACTCGCCGAAAAGTGGGATGTTTCGCCGGGCGGTCTGACGTACACCTTCCATCTGCGTTATGGCGTGCTCCAGACCACGTCGTTCTTCAAGCCGTCGCGCGAATTCAACGCGGACGACGTCGTGTTTACGTTCGACCGCATGCTGATCCGGACAATCCGTTCCGCAAGGCGTACAATGTCGTGTTGCCGTACTTTACGGACATGGGCCTCGACAAGCTCATCTCGAAGGTCGATCCGTACACGGTGAAGTTCACGCTCAAGGAAGTGAGCGCGCCGTTCATCCAGAATCTGGCTTCCGCGCTCAAGTCGACATCGAACATCGGATACGCCGTCGCAGGCCGGTTTCAACGAAGGCTACGTTGCTTATAACGTGACGAAGAAGGGCCTCGACAATACCAACGTGCGCCGCGCGCTCGACATGGCGATCATGGCGATCAATAAGAAGAAAGCCATCATCGATTCCGTCTATCAGGGCGCGGGTCAGGCCGCGACTGCGCTGATGCCGCCGACCGAATGGTCCTACGACAAGAGCCTGAAGGGTCAGCCATACGACATCGCGAAGGCCAAGGCGCTGCTCGCGAAGGCGGGCTACCCGAACGGCATGGAAATTACTGTGGGCCATTGCCCGTGCGGCGCGTCTACAACCCGAACGCGCGTCTGATGGCCGAGATGATTCAGGCAGACTGGGCGAAGATAGGCGTGAAGGCGAACATCGTGTCGTACGAGTGGGGCGAGTATCTGAAGCTGAAGCGCGCGCACGCCGGCGAGCATGATGCGATGCTGATCGGCTGGACCGGCGACAACGGCGATCCCGATAACTGGCTCGGCACGCTGCTCGGCTGCGACGCGGTGAAGGGCAACAACTTCTCGAAGTGGTGCTACAAGCCGTTCGACGATCTGGTTGTGAAGGGCCGTTCCATGACCGATGTCGCGCAACGCACCAAGTTCTACACCGACGCGCAGCAGATCTTCGGCCAGCAGCTGCCGTTCTCGCCGATCGCGCACTCGACGGTGTATCAGCCGGTCAGCAAGAAGGTGACGGGCATGAAGATCGAATCGCTGGGCTACGTGCGTTTCGATGGCGTCGGCATGCAGTAAGTTTTTGCTGCGGAACGCTTTTTGCACTATTTGCACTAAACCATAACCATAACTATTCGAAAACGTCCGGCGGTCCGGGTCTGAGCGATCCGCCCGCCGGACATGTTTTATCTCCCCACGAACGAACCAAAGGGCGATCATGTTCCGATTCGTTTTGCGACGCATAGGAATGGTGATATCGACTTTCATCGGCATTACGATTCTCGCGTTCGCGCTCATCCACCTGATTCCGGGCAACCCCATCGAAGTGATGATAGGTGAACGCGGCGTGGACCCGGCGATGCACGCCGCGGCCATGAAGCGCTTGGGGTTGGACGAGCCGCTTCCGATTCAATATTTCCATTACGTGACGCGCGCGCTCAAGGGCGATCTCGGCACGTCGATCATCACCAATACCAGGGTGATGGACGAGTTCATGGCGCGCTTTCCCGCGACCGTCGAACTCTCCATCTGCGCGATGATCTTCGCGCTGGTGGTCGGGCTACCGGCGGGCGTCGCGGCTGCATTGCGACGCGGCACGGTGGTCGATCACTCCGTGATGGGCACCGCCTTCACCGGTTATTCGATGCCGATCTTCTGGTGGGGCTTGATCCTCATCATGTTCTTCTCGGCGAAGCTGGGCTGGACGCCGGTATCGGGACGCATCGCGGTGGAATACGACATTCCGCACGTGACCGGCTTCATGCTAATCGACTCGCTAATCTCGACCGACGAAGGCGCGTTCGTTTCCGCCGTGAGCCATCTGATCCTGCCGACCATCGTGCTCAGCACGATTCCGCTGGCGGTGGTCGCGCGCATGACGCGTTCGCCGGAGCTAAAGTCAGAAGTGGTGTAAGGGGGAGTTGAGGCGGGAAATTGAAGGCGG
>LFJI01000191.1 GCA_001235855.1 Candidatus Burkholderia brachyanthoides | reverse complement strand
CGCCGTGCTCGCCTGCGCCTTTGGAGCGCTGCTGAAAATGTGAACAGAACCTAGTTTACCGGGGCGACGCGGCAGGCACGGCGGGCGCGCATGTGAAGTCGTGAAGATGGAAAGCGGCGTCGAAGCGCGCGGGCGCCGCGTCGATGGACCGGCCCTGCGGGGCGGGGGAAACGCCGGCGCGTGCACGCGCGACGCCGTGTCGAAGGAAGCGGATGGTTTGCGTTGTCATGACTGAAATAGACATTGCGGATTATCAGGCGCGCGTTACGCGGTTTCCGTTCACTTCACGGGTTGCTGGAGAATGCACTCGAACCACCGGTTCGGGTACTCGCTTCGGCTGCCTGAAAGCAAAACGGACTGTGCGCACGTAGATCGCCATCCAGACACGACCATAGCATCCCAAGATTGTCGGGCTGATATCAAGGTTATGCGGATGTGCTGATGCGCGAAAGGGGAGGGAAAACGGGACGCGTGCGGGCGGTCGAAGCGCCCGCACGGTAAGAAAAGCAGGAAAAATTACCGGACCGTGGCGCGCCGTTTGCGCTTGGTCCGCAAGCTGAGGAGCACGAAGATGAAAATAATGGCGAAGGCGACCAGCGACCATTGCGGCAGCGAGAGCCCGAGAATCGGCGGATAAGGCGTCTCGCACAGGCCTGCGACCTTGAAGACCTGCGGCAGCCAGCGCGCGGGCGGCAGACCGTCGACGACCGGTTGCAGCGCGTCGAATTCGCAACTGAAGCCGGGATTGGCCTGCACGTAGACGTGCCGCGCGGCGGTGGCGAGCCCGCCGAGCGCGGAGATCGCGACAAGCGTTTCGAGCAGCGCAATGCCGCGCCAGTTGCTGAAGCCCGCGCCGAGAAACGCGAACACAGCGACCAGCACGAAAAAATAGCGCTGGATGATGCACAGTGGACACGGGTCTTCGTTATGAAAGAACTGAAGATAAAGCGCGCCGCCGACTAGACCCAGCGACACGAAGCCGAGCAGCGTCAAGAGACGACGTTCGTGGCGCAGGACGCGGTCGTCCTGGTGCATCGAAAATTGATGCAAAGACTTGTTCATTGGTTCGCAACGATTCGAGAAGGAAGTACTTGAGTTACCTAAGTTGCGGAGCAGCGTGGTGGATTCTAGCGCGAACGGCCGATACGAAACATTTGCCCTTCGGCAGACATTCAGCAGACGTCAACGCGTCGTCTCGAGCACCCCTTCGACGGCGCGGCCGATCGACAGCAAGGTATCGTCGGAATTCGGGAATTCGGCGCGCCCGCAAGCATCAGGCCGACCAGCGCCTCGCCGCGCGGATGGCACGGCAGTGACATCGCGCAGCAGGCATCGAGAAAATTGAAGGCGGTCGGATTGCGCAGGATCAGCGCATTGGTGCGAGAAACAGATCTTCGTCGCGCTCCAGTTCGGCGATGCGCGGCGGCAGCATCGGCACGGTCGGGCAGACGATGGCGTTGAAGCGTTGCCAGAGCGTGGTGCGGGCCTCTTCGATCATCGCGGCGCGGGCTTCGCAGAGGTCGATGTAATCCGCCGCGCTGGCCGCTTCGGCGCGCGAGCACACGAGGATCGTATTCCGATGCATGCGCCGCGACTAGCTTGCGATGCCACGCCCACACTTCGATCGCCACCAGCGGAAAGCGGCTGAGTTCCGGCAAACGGTCGAGCGGCGCGAAGCGCACATCTTCGACCAGTGCGCCCGCGGCCGCGAGATGATTGATCGCCGTGGCGACCGCGTTCCCGACCGGCGCTTCGACATCGTTCGTCACGTAATGCGTGAGTACGCCGAGGCGCACGCCTTCAAGCGGACGCGTGGCAGGCACGTTCGGCTCGCGTCCCGCGAGAATGCGTCCACCAGCGCGCAACATGCAACGGTATGGCTGATGGGGCCGAAGGAGTCGAGCATCTTCGACAGCGGCACGCCGCCCTGTTTCGGGATGCGGCTCGCGGTTGGCTTGAAGCCGGTCCAGGCCGCACATCGCGGCGGGAATGCGGATCGAGCCGCCGGTGTCGGTGCCGAACGCGATGGCGGCCATGCCGTCCGCGACCGATGCCGGTGCGCCCGAAGACGAGCCGCCCGCGATGCGCGGCGCATCGCCCGGCACGTTCGCGTGATACGGCGAGTGCGGCGTGCCGTAGTGCGGATTGAGGCCCAACCCCGAATACGCGAACTCGCTCATATATGGTGCGTCCGACGATCACGGCGCCCGCGCGCCGCAAACGCACCACGGAGACCGCGTCGCCCTTGTGGCGTGCGGCACGCCGGACAAAAGACGCGAGCACGCGCGCGTGACCTGGCCTTCGATATCGAACAGGTCCTTGACCGATACGGGAATGCCCGCGAGCGGCGACAGCACGGTGCCGGCACGGCGCAGCGCGTCGTGGGCGGCGGTGCGGGCGTGCTCGGCATCGACGTGCAGAAAGACGGTCGAGCCCTGTCCCGACGAGTCCGCGATGCGCTCGAGCACCGTCTCCGACGAGCGCGCGGCTGGTCGTGCGGCCGCTGCGGAGATCGGCGGCGAGTTGGGCAAGCGGGGCGAACTGCGGCAAAGTGGTCGGCATGGCGTCGTGCAGTGGCGTGGTGAGTTGCGAAACGTGGGACGCGGACGACGCGTTTCGAAGCAAGGCTGGCTCGATGGCGCGCGGCGGCTTCGGTCGACTGCGATCGAAACCGCGCGCGAGTTGCCTGCTATTCTAAGCTAGTGCAGTAATTTAATACTGTATCGACCTTGCTTCTATGCCGGATGGCCTAAGGAAACGTCCGCGCGCGACGCGTCAGATCGTGTGCGAAAAACGTTGCAGCGTCGCCTGTCCGAGATAGCGGTCGAACACGGCGGCGACATTGCGTACCAGCATGTGTCCGGCGGGCAGCACGGTGAGCCGGTCGCGAGAGAGCGCGATGAGGCCGTCGTCCGCCATCGGCGCGAGGCGGGCGAGTTCGTCGCCGAAAGTCGTACGGAACTCGATGCCGTGGGCGCGCTCGATTTCGGCGAAATCCAGCGCGCCGCCGCACATGATGCGCATGATGACGTCGCGGCGCAGGCGGTCGTCGGCGGAGAGGCGCACGCCGCGCACGATGGCGAGCCGGCCGCTGTCGATGCGCGACGCGTAGGTTTCGAGATCGCGCGCGTTCTGCGCGTACACATCGCCGACCTTGCCGATGGACGACGCGCCTATGCCGATCAGATCGCAGTCCGCGTGCGTGCTGTAGCCCTGGAAATTGCGTTGCAGCGTGCCGGCTTCCAGTGCGCGCGTCAGTTCGTCGTCGGGCAGCGCGAAGTGATCCATGCCGATGTAGACGTAGCCTGCATCGCTCATGCGCTCGATCACGCGTTAGCGGATGACGAGACGCACGGCCGGCGCGGGCAGCGCGGTTTCGTCGATCTGGCACTGTATCTTGAAAAGCGTGAGCATGTGCGCGTAGCCGAAGACCGAGATGCAGCAGGCCGTAGATCAGATCGACGCTCACCGACTTGAAACCGTGCTGCACGCCGCATGAAGCACAGTTTCCGTCATCGCGCGCGGCTGGACGTGGTTGATCGCGCGTTGCACGCGTTCGTCGAAGTCCTGCACGTCGAGGCTCAGCCGATTGAAGCCAAGTTCGCGCAGCAACGCGATCATGTCCGCCGATGCCTCGCGCGGATCGACCTCGATCGAGTATTCGGCGCGCGCGTCGGGGATGAGCGCGAAGTGTTCCGCCGTGGCGGCCATCAGCTCGCGCATTTTCGCCGTGCGAGAGGAAGGTCGGCGTGCCGCCGCCCCAGTGAAGCTGGGTGACGGGGCGCGCGGTATCGACGAGTGCGGCTTGCATCGCGAGTTCGCGCTTCATGCGATCGAGATAGGGCCGCGCGTGGGCGCGGTTCTTCGTCGTGATTTTGTTGCAGCCGCAGTAGAAGTAGACCGTGTCGCAAAACGGGATGTGGAAGTAGAGTGACAGGTCGGCATCCGGCGCCCCTGATTCGCGCCGCGATGTTAGTGCGCGGGATCGAATGGGTCGGTGAACTGGACGGCGGTCGGATAGGACGTGTATCGCGGGCCGTTGGCGTCATAGCGTTCGAGCAGGTCCGGGCGGAACAGGGCGGGGGCGTGAGTCATGATGGCGCGTCGAGACGCAACTGGGCGAGTGCGCCGAGTGTAGAGCCGTCGCGTGCTTATTCCTTGCGCAATAACGCTGCAGCGATTTGACGAATCTCAAGCCCGTGCGTGGGACAATACGAGTTTTCTGGTTGCGTTCGCGTTTTCCGTCATGGCTGTTGATACTCCCTCGCCTCGCGCCTGCCGCGAAGGCTGCGGTGCCTGCTGCATCGCGCCTTCCATCTCGAGTCCGATCCCTGGGATGCCGGACGGCAAGCGCGCGGGCGAACGCTGCGTTCAACTCGACGACGATCTTCGTTGCATGATCTTCGGCGACCCGCGCCGGCCGAAGTGTTGCAGCAGGTTGCAGCCATCGCATGAGATGTGGGGCGAGTCGCGCGAGTTCGCGATGACGTGGATCGCGCGGCTGGAAGTGGAGACGCAACCGCATTGACGTTCGCCGGTCTAAACGACACACTGCGCCGCCAGCGCATCCACAAGAAGCTCTCGGAGAACCCCGCATGACCCGCCACCCCGCGCCCACCCGGCGCCGGTTTTTGACCACTGCTGTCAGCGCGCTCACCCTCACGCAAGCCGCCCGAGCCGCCTCGATCTTCCCCTTCATTCCGGATCACTACACGTTTTCGCAGGCGCAGATTCAGGACGCCGTCGCGCGCAAGTTTCCGATTCAGCGCACCGCCTCGCAGATCTTCGATGTCGTGTTAAGCAATCCAGTCGTCGGCATGTCACCGGACCACAATCGCGTGACGGTGCATGTCGATGCGCGTCTGGCCATACACTTCATGCCGAATCCGGTGAGCGGCGCGTTCACGCTCTCGACGCAACTCGATTACGACGCGCCGAGCCGCTCGGTGATTCTCTTGTCGCCGTCCGTCGACGACTCGCAGTTCACCGGCGACGCCGCCCAGTACAACCAGCAGATCGCCACCGCCGGCGCGCTGCTCGCCGCGCAATTGCTCGATCACTATCCGATCCACACCTTCAAGCCCGAAGAACTCCAGTTCGCCGGTGTGTCTTATGAACCTGGTAGAATCACTGTCCTTACAAACTGCATACGTGTCCAGATCGTCGAAAAGTAATTCGAAATCCTGGCGCGTCGTGCTTCGAACCTAGTGGCATAAACAGCAAAAAAGGGCAGAAGGATGGACTGGATCCTGATAGTTAAGGCGCTGATTCTCGGCGTCATGGAAGGCTTGACCGAATTTTTGCCGGTCTCCAGCACGGGGTATCTCATCGTCGCGGGAAGTTTGCTCAACTTCACCGACGCGCAATCAAAACGTTCGATGTGGTCATCCAGTTCGGCACCATCCTCGCGATCTGCTGGGAATATCGTGCGAATATCGTCAAACGTGGTCGGCGGCCTGCCGACGCGTCCCGATGCGCGCCGGCTTCGCGGTCAACGTGATCATCGCGACCATTCCGGCCATCGTGCTCGCGCTGCTGCTTGAGAAGCAGATCAAGGCGGTGCTGTTTTCGCCGGTGCCGGGGTGCCCGGTGTCGGTGGCGTTGATCCTCGGCGGCATCATCATTCTGTGGGCGGAAGGGCGCCAACGTGACCGCCAGCATCCGCCGAGCGTACATTCCATCGACGATCTTTCTCCCGCGGATGCGCTGAAAGTAGGTCTCGCGCAATGCTTCGCGCTGATTCCGGGTACCTCGCGCTCGGGCTAGACCATCATCGGCGGCATGCTGTTCGGGCTGGACCGGCGCGTCGCCACGGAGTTTTCGTTCTTTCTGGCGATTCCGGTGATTTTCGGCGCGACGCTCTACGAGATGATGAAGTACTGGCGCACGCTTTCCGTCAACGATATCGGGCTGTTCGCGATCGGCCTCGTGGCGGCATTCGTGAGCGCGTTCATCTGCGTGCGCTGGCTGTTGCGCTACGTCGCATCGCACGATTTCTCGGTGTTCGCGTGGTATCGCATCGGCTTCGGATTGCTGATTCTGATCGTCGGCTATAGCGGCGGATTGATCTGGGTCGATTGAGCGTTTGATTGCTCGACCCGCATAAAAGAAAACGCCACGGTTTTTTGAACTGCTCACCAAAAGTTGGACACGCATCCAACGATTGGGGGGAGGGGTCATGAGCAGGCACAGCGCGCGATTCAAGC
>LFJI01000190.1 GCA_001235855.1 Candidatus Burkholderia brachyanthoides | reverse complement strand
CCGCGGCAAGACGATCGAGCGGTTCAGCAGAAACTTGCCGCTTGAATTCAACCGTTACGATGTGGCTCATACACCACTCTTGACGTTAGCTCTCCGAAAAACCAACTCCGCCTCTGTTATTTGCCTTATTTCCATATCATTTCCGATAATGAACGAAATGTAGACAATCTAACGATGCGCGAAAGCTGCCGTCAAATCACAAGACAGAAGGTTTCGCAACAGAACAAGCGGTTGTTTTTTCTCAGTTTGCCGCATTCCGCGAGAACGGAATGAAACGTTTTGTTTTAATATTCAATGAAATCAATGTGAAATCAATGGCATTTCATTGAAAGCGTTGAAAGCGCATTTTACAATTTGATAAAAAATAGCTCAGGAGTTCACACTGGACTTCTTCATCTGATCGAGCTTCTTAACGAGGTCTTCAGCACGAAGGTGCGTATAGCGCTTCAACTATCTGCATGGACTTGCGATTGCTAATTGCCGCGACTTCTTGGTCACTCATGCCAGCCTCTACCAAACGACTGACAGCCTCGTGCCGGAGATCGTGAAAATGGAGATCCGCGAGGCCTAGATCGCGAACAATACCAGCCCAGAGCTTTTGGAAGAGATACGGCTTGCGCTTACCGTCATGCCCCAGCTCGCCGAAGAAGATCAAGTCCGTGCAAGAGGTCGTATCGGATTCTCCAACGCCGTATGCAAGATGTCGGCGGCAGTACGCGTCAGAGGAACAGTCCGGGCTGAGCCGTTCTTCGTATCCCGCAAGGTAACGATGCGCCGCGCTACGTCGATTTGTGAGCGTCGCAGGCTGCTAATCTATCTCGGATGAGCGCATACCCGTTTCGACCGCAAGCCCCACGATCCAGATCAACATCGGATTGGTGTGTGCGGCGACGGCATCGAACAGTCGCTTTTGCTCTTCAAGGCTCAAGCGCCGGTCCCGGCCAGCTCCCGGGCTTGGCTTCCGAATATTTGCGACTGGATTGAAGGTGAGGCCGATCCCCCATTCCTGAATCGCAACTCGAAACACATGCCCGAGCATCGCGAGCTTGATGCGGACGGTGTTGTTGGACTTGCCCGCAGCGAGACGCTCGTCGCGATATTTGGCGACAAGGTCGGTACTCACGGTCGCCATGGAGTAGTTGCCAAAGAAGGCGTCGAGGTGGCTCCGGGTAAATTTCTCGCTGCGTGGTCGCCTTCTTGGTGGCTGACACCTCTTCCATGTACCGCTTCAACGCGCCTGACACCGTGAGCTTTTCGGAGGGGGCACGCGACAAATAGACACCCCGAACCATCTCATCTTCGGTACGGCGCGCCCAATCCTCGGCGTCACGTTTGGTGCGGAAAGTCTTGGCCATAGTCGGCCGACCAATCTTGCGGATGACAGTCTTCCACGTGCCGGAAGGTGTCTTGACGATGATTGTCATGTACCTGTTCTGAGAGCTGACTGTACCAAAAATGTACTTTTCAACGCCCAGAAAGCACAAGGGGTTACATGAAAATCACGTAACCCCTTGATTCTATTTGTGCCGGCTGCAGGACTCGAACCCGCCACCTGATGATTACAAATCAACTGCTCTACCAGATGAGCTAAGCCGGCGAAGGGTGAGATCCTACTTCATTTAACGACTTTGAGGTAGGTCCGTTCCGGCGATTTCAACGCATCGTCCTCGGCATTGCCGAAGGACGACTCTTCGTGCTTCGATGAAGCGTGCGCGGAATCCGCCGCCCGATGATTCGGCTCCGGCTCTTCGAACCGAGGCGCGTCATGCTGAAACTGACGCGATGCGCCTGTCGTATCCGGCGTAGCCGACGGCTCGACCGGAAACGCCATGCCCTGCCCGTTCTCACGAGCGTAAATGGCGAGCACGTTCGCCACCTGCACTTCGATCTTGTGCGACTTGCCCGAGAACCGCGCGCTGAACTTGATCCATTCGTTGCCCATCTGCAACTGGCTCGTCGCCTCGAAGCTGATGTTCAACACGATTTCGTCATTGCGCACGAACTGGCGCGGCACGCGCGTCGAGTTGTCGACGCGCACGGCGATATGCGGTGTGAATCCGTTATCCGTGCACCACTCGTAGAGCGCGCGAAGCAGATAAGGTTTGGTGGAAATCTCTTGCATCAACTTTCCTCTGCCCGGCGCGGCGGCCGCGCCAAGGACGCGTACCGCATCCGGAAACTCGCAAACTATCGACGCATCACCTTTTCGGAAGGCGTCAGCGCTTCAATGTAGGCCGGGCGGCTGAAGATGCGCTCGGCATACTTCATCAACGGCGCCGCGTTCTTCGACAGTTCGATGCCGTAGTGATCCAGGCGCCACAAGAGCGGAGCGATCGCGACGTCGAGCATCGAAAACTCTTCGCCCAGCATGTACTTGTTCTTCAAAAAGATAGGAGCCAGTTGCGTCAGGCGGTCGCGGATCGCGCCGCGCGCCTTCTCGTGGTTCTTCTCCGCGGCCTTGCCCTTCTCGTTCTCGAGCGTGCCGACGTGAACGAACAATTCCTTCTCGAAGTTCAGCAGGAACAGACGCGCGCGGGCGCGTTGCACCGGGTCGGCGGGCATGAGTTGCGGATGCGGGAACCGCTCGTCGATGTATTCATTGATGATGTTCGACTCGTACAGGATCAGGTCGCGCTCGACGAGAATCGGCACCTGGCCATACGGGTTCATCACCGCGATGACTTCCGGCTTGTTGAACAGATCGACGTCACGAATCTCGAAATCCATGCCCTTTTCGAACAACACCAGCCGGCAGCGCTGGGAGAACGGGCAAGTAGTGCCGGAATACAGAACCATCATGTTTAAAGTTCCTTCAGTAAGCTCGAAGGGCTAGCTACGGCGTCAAAGGCACGCTATTTGATATCTTTCCAGTATGCCGCGTTCAGGCGCCAGGCGAGGAAGCTCAACAACGCCAGGAAGAGCAGAACCCAAACGCCGAGCCGTTTGTGCGTCTGCTGCGCGGGCTCCGACATCCACGAAAGGTACGAAACCAGATCTGCCACAGCAGAATCATAATCCACGTTGGACATGACACTCAGTGTAACCTGAGTGTAACCCACAAATCTTCTTACCTTTTCTCCGGTTTTCTCATCCGTTTCCATCTCGAACTTCGCATCGCGGATGCCTTGCAGCGTCCACAACACGTGCGGCATTCCGACATTTTCGAACACCCGATTGTTCCATCCCGTCGGTCGTGCCGGGTCACGGTAGAAACTCCGCAAATACGTATACAGCCAGTCCCTCCCGCGCGCCCGCGCCTCCACCGATAAATCCGGCGGCGATGCGCCGAACCAGGCCTTCGCGTCTTCCGGTCGCATCGCGATAGACATCGTGTCGCCGACCTTGTCGGTCGTAAAAAGCAGATTCTCCTGAATCTGCTTTTCGCTGATGCCGATGTCGGTCAGCCGGTTGTACCGCATCAGGTTCGCGCTGTGGCAGTTCAGACAGTAGTTTACAAAAATTTGAGCGCCATGTTGCAGTGAAGCAAGATTATCCGAACTGTCGGGCGCGCGATCCAGCACCGCTTCTTCCTGAGCATGCACCGGCGTCGAACCGAATGCGAACAGCGCGGCACCGATCATTGTTATGATAGAGGAGAGCCATTTTTTCATCGTATTTTTCTCCGGACGCGCTCAATGGGGTTTGTAGTGCACTCGCTCGGGCGGCGTCTTGAATTTGCCGCGTGGCGTCCAGAAAGGCATGCCGAGGAAAAACGCGAAGTAGATCAGCGCGCAGATTTGCGCGATCAGCGTCGCGCCGGGAGACGGCGGTCGCGTGCCGAGAAAGCCCAGCGTCAGGAAGGCCAGGATGAAAATGCCGTAGAAGACCTTGTGGAACATTGGCCGGTAACGAATCGACTTCACCGGACTGCGGTCGAGCCAAGGCAGGAAGAACAGCGACACCACCGCCGTGCCCATCACGACCACGCCCCAGAACTTCGATTTCGTCAGCGCCATGAAGATCAACACCACGATCGCCAGCACCGGAAGGCCGAGCCTCCACTTGTTGCCGCGCGCCTTCAGCAGCGCGAGCAGGCCGAGCAGCGCGATCACGATCGTCAGCACGATCTTGAACGGATCGGTCGTGGCGCGAAGCATCGCGTAAAACGCGGTGAAGTACCACACTGGCGCGATTTCGGGCGGTGTCTGCAGCGGATTGGCCGGCACAAAGTTGTTCGCTTCGAGGAAGTAGCCGCCCATTTCCGGCGCGAAGAAGATGATCGCCGCAAAGATCAGCAGGAACACGGACACGCCCATGAAGTCGTGCACCGAGTAGTACGGATGGAACGGAATGCCGTCAAGCGGAATGCCGTTCGCATCCTTCTTCGCCTTGATCTCGATGCCGTCCGGGTTGTTCGAGCCGACTTCGTGCAGCGCGACCAGGTGCGCGACGACCAGCACGACCAGCACGAGCGGAATCGCGATGACGTGGAACGCAAAGAAGCGGTTCAGCGTGACGTCGGACACCACATAGTCGCCGCGAATCCACAGCGACAGGTCCGGACCGATGAACGGAATCGCCGAAAACAGGTTCACGATCACCTGCGCGCCCCAGAAGGACATTTGCCCCCACGGCAGCAGGTAGCCGAAGAACGCTTCGGCCATCAGACATAGGAAAATCGCGCAGCCGAAAATCCATACGAGTTCACGCGGTTTACGGTACGAACCGTACATCAGTCCACGGAACATGTGCAGATACACGACGACGAAGAACATCGACGCGCCCGTGGAGTGCATGTAGCGGATCAGCCAGCCCCACGGCACCTCGCGCATAATGTACTCGACCGAGGCGAACGCGAGCGTCGCATCGGGCTTGTAGTTCATCGTGAGGAAAATGCCGGTGACGATCTGGTTCACCAGCACCAGCAACGCCAGCGAGCCGAAGAAGTACCAGAAGTTGAAGTTCTTCGGCACGTAGTACTCGGATACGTGTTGCTTCCAGGTCAAGGTCAGCGGAAACCGGCGATCGATCCAACCGGTCAGGCCCGTTGTCTTTACTTCCTTTTCAGCGCTAACCATTTAAGCCTCTCCCTTTTCGTCATTGCCGATCACGAGTTGCGTCGCGGAAGTGAACATGAACGGCGGTATGTCCAGATTCTGCGGCGCGGGCTTATTCTTGAAGACGCGGCCCGCCAGGTCATAGGTCGAGCCGTGGCACGGGCATAGGAAGCCGCCCGGCCAGTTATCAGGGAGATTGGGTTGGGGACCCTCGGTGAAACGCGATGTAGGCGTGCAGCCCAGATGCGTGCACACTGCGACCGCCACCAGAATGTTCTTGTGATCGGCACGCGACCGATACTCGTTGTTGCAGTACTGCGGCAATGGCATCGAGAATTCCATCTTCGACTTCGGGTCGGCCACTTTGTTGTCGGCCTTCTTCACGTCGAAGAGCATCTCGTCGGTGCGATTGAGAATCCACACCGGTTTGCCACGCCAGGCGACCGTCATCATCTCGCCCGGCTTGAGTCCGCTGATATCGACCTCGATGGGCGCACCCGCCGCCTTGGCCTTCGCCGATGGCGCAAACGAACTCACGAAAGGTACTACGGTTGCCACACCTCCGACACCACCAGCTACGGTCGTCGCTATCAGCCAGGTACGGCGGCCGCCGTCGACGCGTTTTTCATCGTTGTCTCGCATCACACGCCCCACTTCTGAGTTGGATTTATACCGTCACATCAGTGTTCCGCCGTTAGTGTGCGCGAATAGAGTTGGCATTTACAAGGGCCGACTAGGAAAAATCACTCGAAGTCCTTGATGCTTCAGGGTTTTCCCCACGTTTTCGCGCTTTATCGTGAAGCATTGTTTTAAGGCAACTGCAAGCGCCAAATAACGCGCCTCTTTTTGTGCATTGAAGCATTTAAACCGGATACCGGATTATCGATATCGATGAAAACCATCTCGATATCGAATTGCTCGGACAGATGCGCGTCCACCGCCTGCACGCCATAACGCTCCGTCGCATGATGCCCGGCCGCGATGTACGCCACGCCCGATTCCGCCGCGATATGCATGGTCTGCTCGGATACTTCGCCACCCACATAGACGTTCGCGACGTCCGTGCCCGCTGCGATGGCTTCCTCGAAATATCCCTGCGCGCCGCCCGTGCACCACGCCACGCGCCGCAGTTCCCACGCGCCGCAGTTCCTTGTCGGCGTCACCGAATACGAGCGGCTTGCGGCCGAGCGCCTTCTCGACCATCGCGGAGAAATGCTCGAGCGAGAGCTAAAGTCAGAAGTAGTGTACGATGGAGTTGAGAGGCGGGAAATTGAAGGC
>LFJI01000019.1 GCA_001235855.1 Candidatus Burkholderia brachyanthoides | reverse complement strand
GGCACGTCCGGATCCGTGCGGGGGGCGTTCCGAGAGGAACGCCCCTACCGCGATCAGGTGGAAGTGCTGGGTGTCTGCGACATGCGCAGCCCCGCGCCGGTGGCGCAGACGCTCTATGCGGAGACCGAGGAAGGCCGCGCCAAACGCCTGGCCGAGGCCGACCGCCGCAAGACGTTTCGCGAACCTGCGGCGAATCTGCAGGGCCGACCGATCAAGCGTGATCGGCGCGTCATCGACAAGCTTTCGAGTCTGGATTAACGAAGGCTTCGACGGTCGCGTGAATGCCGCCGTATTCGGAGTTGCTGTCCGTCACGGCACCCGAAGCGCAGATGGTGGTCGTTCCCGCAACCAGTACTAGGGCGACCACTCCAATGGCAATAGTCAGTTTCATGGTACCCGGAAACGGGTAAAATCGGCGCGCGGCCGGATCAAGAAACGAGCAAAGTCAGGGTGGTGTGAAGTTTCGTAAGATTAGGGTAAGCTTGTTCCTGCGACACTTTTTCGAAGTGTAGGCGGCTCTGTCAATTCCCTCAATCTGATTTTCGCTGCTGCGGCAAAATGCGCGTTACTGGTTGTTCGGCGTCGAAATGTCGCCATTTTCCGGTCATTCGTGGGTGCACAGTAAGTACGCCTCAAGCTGCCGTCCGCGAGCCCGTTTTCTCCGAAAAATTGCTCTCGGAAGCTTGAAAACGGCATCGCCACCCCAATTTCCGCGCTTAGTGCGATAAAACGCAGAGTCCGGCGTCGCGCGCTGCCAGAATTCAGGCCCACGCGTTCGACCAACCGGATGGCATTTCGCATCCGATTCACCTCTAGCCTTAAATATTCAGCGACATGGAAAACACGCAAGACAATTCAGCGAGCCAGAACCCGACGCCCGCCGACGAGACCGTGCGCCAGATCGTAGACCCGAAACAGGCCGCCGCGGGCGCTCCGGCGAATGCCGGTCAGGCGCCGCGCCCGGCCGAAGCCGCGCTCGCCGACGCGCAAGCCAAGATCGTCCAGCTTCAGGAAGACTTCTTGCGCGCCAAGGCGGAAACTGAAAACGTGCGTCGTCGCAGCCAGGAAGATGTGTCGAAGGCGCACAAATTCGCCATCGAAAACTTCGCGGAGAACCTTCTGCCTGTGCTCGACAGCCTCGAAGCCGCGCTGGCCGATCAGTCGTCCGATCTGACCAAGGTGCGCGAGGGCGTCGAACTCACGCTGCATCAACTGACCGGTGCGCTGGAAAAGGGGCGTGTCGTCGCGTTGAATCCGGTCGGCGAGAAGTTCGATCCGCATCGCCATCAGGCCATTTCGATGGTCCCGGCCGAGCAGGACGCCAACACCATCGTCACGGTGCTGCAAAAGGGTTACGTCATCGCCAACCGTGTGCTGCGCCCGGCGCTGGTGACCGTCGCCGCGCCGAAGTAAGGTCCGCGCACGCATCATGAGCCAGGTTCCCGTCGACTCGACCGCATTCGGCGTATTCGACGCGGTAACTCGACGCCGGCCTGGCGTCGGCTGGCGACGAACTGGCTGTGGTGTTTTTTCTGGGGACTCGACTGCTTCAACTGCGAAGTCGCCAAGAAGGCAATGCTCGCGAAGCCCGACGAAATTCGCGCGTTCGGCCTGAAGTGGAAGTGGTTCCACAACAATGTCTACGAGCAACGCGAACTGGCGCGCCGCTTCGTGCTGCACGGTGTGCCGACGTGGTTCTTCTTCCACCGTGGCTGACGCCTCGGGCGCGCTACCGGCTGCACGGACTCGCGCAGTTCGAGGCGGCTGTGGCGGCGGCGCGGGAGAAAATTGCCGTCTCGCGAATTTTATGACGAATTTGGCGGATTCGGCGCAAAAAACGCCACATCCGATGCAAAAAAAGATATAGACCGCATCGTATTCAGGGTCTTGAAAACAAAAGCGGCGTTCTTATCTTGCAGACAGATATGAATTTTGGGCGTTCGGCCCGGTAACTTGGCGGCACCAGCCGGCGTAACACACCCGCCGCAACGCCACTGCGATCAAAGCTAGGAGAGTGATAACAAATGGGCAAAATCATCGGTATCGACCTCGGCACCACGAACTCGTGTGTGGCGCTGATGGAAGGTAATCAGGTCAAGGTCATCGAAAACGCCGAAGGCGCGCGTACCACGCCGTCGATCATCGCGTACATGGACGACAACGAAATCCTTGTCGGTGCGCCGGCGAAGCGTCAGTCGGTCACCAACCCGAAGAACACGCTGTACGCGGTCAAGCGCCTGATCGGCCGCCGCTTCGACGAGAAGGAAGTGCAGAAGGACATCGGCCTGATGCCTTACAAGATCGTCAAGCACGACAACGGCGACGCATGGGTCGAAGCGCACGGCGAAAAGCTCGCGCCGTCGCAAGTCTCGGCGGAAGTGCTGCGCAAGATGAAGAAGACCGCCGAAGACTACCTCGGCGAGCCGGTGACGGAAGCCGTCATCACGGTGCCTGCCTACTTCAACGGCAGCCAGCGTCAGGCTACCAAGGACGCGGGCCGCATCGCCGGCCTGGAAGTCAAGCGCATCATCAACGAGCCAACGGCGGCAGCGCTCGCGTTCGGTCTCGACAAAGCTGAAAAGGGTGACCGCAAGATCGCCGTGTTCGACCTGGGCGGCGGCACGTTCGATATCTCGATCATCGAAATCGCAGACGTGGACGGCGAAATGCAGTTCGAAGTGCTCTCGACGAACGGCGACACGTTTCTCGGCGGTGAAGACTTCGACCAGCGCATCATCGATTACATCATCGGCGAGTTCAAGAAGGAGCAGGGCGTCGACCTGTCAAAGGACGTGCTCGCGCTGCAACGCCTGAAGGAAGCCGCTGAAAAGGCCAAGATCGAACTGTCGTCGACGGCTCAGACCGACATCAACCTGCCGTACATCACGGCGGACGCGTCGGGCCCGAAGCACTTGAACCTCAAGTTCACGCGCGCCAAGCTCGAAGCGCTGGTCGAGGAACTGGTCGACCGCACGATCGAACCGTGCCGTACCGCCATCAAGGATGCCGGCGTGAAGGTCGGCGACATCGACGACGTGATTCTCGTCGGCGGCATGACGCGTATGCCGAAGGTGCAGGAAAAAGTGAAGGAGTTCTTCGGCAAGGACCCGCGCCGTGACGTGAACCCGGACGAAGCAGTGGCCGTGGGCGCGGCGATTCAAGGCCAGGTTCTGTCGGGCGACCGCAAGGACGTGCTGCTGCTGGACGTGACGCCGCTCTCGCTCGGTATCGAGACGCTCGGCGGCGTGATGACCAAGATGATCAACAAGAACACGACGATCCCGACGAAGCACGCGCAAGTGTATTCGACGGCGGACGACAACCAGTCGGCCGTGACCATCAAGGTGTTCCAGGGCGAGCGCGAAATGGCGTCGGGCAACAAGCTGCTCGGCGAGTTCAACCTCGAAGGCATTCCGCCCGCACCGCGCGGCGTGCCGCAGATCGAAGTGACCTTCGACATCGACGCGAACGGCATTCTGCACGTCGGCGCGAAGGACAAGGCGACCGGCAAGGAAAACAAGATCACCATCAAGGCGAACTCGGGCCTGACGGACGCCGAAATCGAAAAGATGGTGAAGGACGCCGAAGCGAACGCGGAAGAGGATCAAAAGCTGCGTGAGCTGGCCGACGCGCGTAACCAGGGCGACGCGCTGGTCCACAGCACGAAGAAGGCCGTGGCCGAGTACGGCGACAAGGTGGACGCGGACGAGAAGGAAAAGATCGAAGCAGCGCTGAAGGAACTGGAAGATGAGTTGAAGGACAACGGATCGGGCAAGGCCTCCATCGAAGCCAAGATCGAAGCGCTGGCGCAGGCGTCGCAAAAGCTCGGCGAAAAGATGTACGCCGACATGGCGGCGCAGCAAGGCGCGGCTGCCGCCGGTGCGGCGGGCGCGGCGGCTGCATCGGCGGATGCGGACGCGAGCCAACAGCACGACGATGTGGTCGACGCCGACTTCAAGGAAGTGAAGAAGGACTAAACCGCAGGGCACGCGGATGGCAACGTCCGCGTGCCCTGCGGTTTTTTACCCGGGACGCGTCTGACGTGGAATCCGCCTAGCGGGCCTGACGGCTCCCCGGGCACGTTGTTTTTTTGAGGCGTTATGCTCGAAACAGCTTCGGGCGTGGCGCACGAGGTATCAGCACGGGCCATCTGGCTCGTCGCATCTGACAGGAACCGCTTGCGCTCAAGCGCGGTGGCATCGAACCGACATGGCGAAACGGGATTACTACGAGGTTCTGGGCGTCGCGAAAAACGCGAGCGACGACGAGATCAAGAAGGCGTATCGCAAGCTCGCGATGAAGTATCACCCTGACCGCAATCCGGACAACAAAAAGGCGGAAGAGAGTTTCAAGGAAGTCAAAGAGGCCTACGAAATGCTCTCCGACCAGCAGAAGCGCACCGCCTATGACCAGTACGGTCACGCGGGCGTCGATCCGAACATGGCGGGCGCGGGTGCGCAGGGCTTCGGCGGTTTCGCCGATGCGTTCGGCGATATCTTCGGCGACATCTTCGGTCAGGCGGTTGAAGGGGGCGCCGGGGCTGGACGCGGCGGCCCGCAGGTGTATCGCGGCACGGACTTGCGCTACAGCATGGAAATCACGCTGGAACAGGCCGCGCACGGCTACGACACGCAGATCCGCGTGCCGATCTGGGTGAATTGCGGCGTATGTAAAGGCTCCGGCGCGAAGCCCGGCACCAAACCCGAAACCTGCCCGACGTGTCATGGCCAGGGTCAGGTGCGCATGTCGCAGGGCTTCTTTAGCATCCAGCAGACATGCCCGAAGTGCCACGGCACCGGCACCTACGTTCCGGACCCGTGCACGAACTGCTACGGTCAGGGCAAGGTGAAGGAAACCAGGACGCTGGAAGTGAAGATTCCGGCGGGTATCGACGACGGCATGCGTATCCGCTCGGCGGGCAACGGCGAGCCGGGCATCAACGGCGGTCCGAGTGGCGACTTGTACGTGGAAATCCACATCAAGCAGCACTCGGTGTTCGAGCGCGACGGCGACGACCTGCATTGCCAGATGCCGATCTCGTTCACCACGGCGGCGCTCGGTGGCGAAATCGAAGTGCCGACGCTCGCGGGCCGCGCGAGTTTCACGGTGCCGGAAGGCACGCAGTCGGGTAAGACGTTCCGTCTGCGCGGTAAGGGCATCAAGGGTTTGCGCTCGAGCATTCCGGGCGATCTGTATGTGCACGTGCAGGTGGAAACGCCGGTCAAGCTCACGGACAACCAGCGTGAATTGCTCAAGCAGTTCGAGAAGTCGCTGTCCGAGGGCGGCGCGCGGCATAGTCCGCAAAGCAAGAGCTGGTTCGACCGCGTGAAGAGTTTCTTCGACTGATGCGGTCGTCATTTGACGTCGTGCGAGCATGACGATGAAAACCGAAGCACGCAGCGTAATCGTCGCGCTGCTCGACGATTGCGACTCGACCGCCGAAAGGCGGTCGAGTCGTTTGTACACGGACTTCGCGTGCGAACGAGTGTGCTCGAATGCATCCGAACTTGAGGCCGTGTGCGATCAAGTGGCGCGGGATCTGCAAGCCGGGCTTCATGCGGTCGTCGTCGCGGATTACGAGTTCGGGCGCAATCTTCAGTTCGGCAAGGCCGGACGCGGCGAGGAACGTGCGTTTCGCGTGCTCATTTTTCGCGCGTGCGCGCGAATGTCCCGTGAGGAAGCGAGTGCGTGGCTCGCGTCGCAGGATGCGCCGGAGCCGGGCGTCGTGGGCATTGCGGGCATCGAACCGAGCGTGACGCGCGACGCGTTCGATGGCGCCATCGCGCAGGTCAAAAAAGCGCTGTGTGAAGGTGAGTCGTATCAGATCAACTACACGTATCGGCTGAACTTTGATGTGTTCGGCGCGCCGCTTGCGCTATACCGGCGTTTGCGCGACAGGCAGGCCGTGCGCTACGGCGCGTTCATCACGCTGCCCGACGGCCGCGCGGTCGTGTCGTGCTCGCCGGAATTGTTCGTCAAAAAGCACGCTGACGTGCTGCGCGCGCGGCCCATGAAAGGCACCGCGCCGCGCGAGTCGAATCCCGACGACTTGCGCGACGATCCGAAAAACCGCGCCGAAAACGTGATGATCGTCGATCTGCTGCGCAACGACATGTCACGCGTGGCGGTCACGGGATCGGTGCACGTGCCGGCGCTGTTCTCGGCGGAGCCGTATGCGTCGGTGTGGCAACTGACCTCGACCATCGAGGCGCGCGTGATTCCCGGCACCTCGTTTGCGGAGATCGTCCGTGCGCTGTTTCCCTGCGGTTCGATCACCGGGGCGCCGAAGTACCAGACGATGCAGTTGATCGACGCAATCGAAACCACACCGCGCGGTTTGTACACCGGCGCGATCGGCTGGCTCGATGCGAGCGGCGACTTCTGCCTCTCGGTCGCGATCCGCACGCTCGTCATCGATGCGCGGGGCAGGCGCGGCGTGCTCGGCATCGGCGCGGGTATCGTGCTCGATAGCGTCGCCGCAGACGAATACGAGGAGTGTCGATTGAAAGCGCGCTTTCTCACCGGTGCCGAGCCGGACTTCGACCTGTTCGAAACTACTTACGCGACGCGCGACGAAGGGGTTCGCCACTACGCGCGGCATGTCGCGCGCCTGAGGTCGAGCGCGGCGTATCTCGGCTTCGCGTTCGACGAACCTGCGCTCGATGCGCAACTCTCGGCGCATTGGGCGGATTTCGACGCGGGCAAGCCGTATCGCTTGAGAATCGCGCTGGCGAAGAACGGGCGCATCGAGATCACGAGCGCGCCGCTTGCGCCGTTGCCCTCCGATACCGTGGATGTGCTGCTCGCCTCCGAACGCGGTTTCGATGGACTATCGTCCGGCGATTTGCTGTTCAGGCACAAAACCACGCGTCGCGCCGATTACGACCGCGCATGGAAAGCCGCCGAAGCAGAAGGCGCTTTCGACATGCTGTTCTGCAACGAGCGCGGCGAACTCACCGAAGGCGGGCGTTCGAGCGTGTTCGTGAAACTGGACGGCAAGTGGTGGACGCCGCCCATCGACGCCGGCGTGTTGCCCGGCGTGATGCGCGCGGTGTTGATGGCGGAACTCGATGCGCAAGAGCGCGTGCTCAGGCCGTGCGATATCGAGCGCGCGGAAGACATGCTGATCAGCAATGCGCTGCGTGGCGGCGTGAAGGCACGTCTCAAACACTGACGACGTGCGCCCTCACCGCACACATCACCACTCGGCCACGCTGCCGTCCGCGTGACGCCACACCGGATTGCGCCAGCGGTGGCCGACCTTCGCCATCTCGCGCACTTTCTCTTCGTTTACCTCGATACCCAGCCCCGGCCCTTGCGGAATGGACACCATGCCGTCGTCGTATTTGAAGACTTCCGGATTTTTGATGTAGTCGAGCAGATCGTTAACCTTGTTGTAGTGAATGCCGAGGCTCTGTTCCTGGATCGACGCGTTGTAGCTCACCGCGTCGATCTGCAGACAGGTGGCGAGCGCAATCGGGCCGAGCGGGCAGTGCAGCGCGAGCGCGACATCGTATGCTTCGGCCATCGTCGCGATCTTGCGGCATTCCGTCAGCCCGCCTGCGTGCGATGCGTCCGGCTGAATGATGTCCACGTAGCCGCCCGCCAGAATGTGCTTGAAATCCCAGCGTGAATAGAGCCGCTCGCCGAGCGCGATCGGCGTGCTGGTCTGATTGACGATATCGCGCAACGCCTCGACGTTCTCCGAGAGCACCGGCTCCTCAATGAACATGAGCTTGAACGGATCGAGTTCCTTTGCGAGCACCTTGGCCATCGGCTTGTGCACGCGGCCGTGAAAATCCACGCCGATGCCCACGTTCGGGCCGACCGCTTCGCGCACTGCATGCACGTTGTCGATCACGCCCTGCACCTTGTCGAAGGTATCGATGATCTGCAACTCTTCCGAGCCGTTCATCTTCACGGCCTTGAAGCCGCGCTCGACCACGGCGCGCGCGTTATTCGCGACATCGCTCGGACGGTCGCCGCCGATCCACGAATACACCTTGATCTTGTCGCGCACCTGGCCCCCCAGTAGTGCATGCACCGGCACGCCGTGGAACTTGCCGAGAATCTCCCACAGCGCCTGATCGACACCTGCGATCGCGCTCATGCCGATCGGCCCGCCGCGATAGAAGCCGGCGCGGTACATCACTTGCCAGAGGTCTTCGATATGACGCGGATCTTTGCCGACGAGATAGTCCGCGAGTTCGTCCACGGCGGCGGCGACTGTATGCGCGCGGCCTTCAACGACCGGCTCGCCCCAACCCGTGATACCCTCGTCGGTTTCGATCTTGAGGAAGCACCAGCGCGGCGGAACGATAAAGGTTTCGAGTTTGGTGATTTTTATGCAATGTCTCCTAACATAAACACTCATATTAGCAGAGTCGGCGCGTATAGTGCTATGAATATTATTATTCAAGGGAATGTACCGTCTTCCGGAGCCGTGCCCGGATACTCGATAATCGTGCCGAATCGATCCAGGAGACCGTCGGTCATACATCGCGATCTGCATGGCCGCGTGGCCTACGAACTCGGCACCGCCATTCTGCGCGGGGATTTTCCGCCGCAAGCGCTGCTCCCGCGCGAAGCCGAACTGATGGAGCGCTTTGGCGTGCGGGCCGCGCGTCTCGGGCGGGTAGTCGTGACAGACGAACAGGCGCGTATCGGGCGCGAGCGCAAGCAGGCGCTGGATCGAGCGGTACATCGCGCGTGCGTCGCCGCCGGGGAAATCGCAGCGCGCCGTGCCCAGGTCGGGCATGAACAGCGCATCGCCGATGCGGTACGCCATGTCGGCGAGCGTGTGGCCCGGCACGTAGATGGCGGTGGCATCGAATGCGCCGATTTTGAACTGCTCGCTGTCCGCAAACAGATGATCGAACTGCGAGCCGTCGAGCCGGAATTCTGGTTCCAGATCGAAAATCTTCTTGAACACGCCCTGCACCGTGCGGCGTGCGGATCGATTCGCCGATGGCGATCTTGCCGCCGAGTTCGCGCCGCAGGTACGGCGCTGCCGACAGATGGTCCGCATGCGCGTGCGTTTCGAGAATCCACTCCACGGACAAACGCTGCTCGCGCACGAAGGCGATCACGGCATCGGCGGAATGCGTCGAGGTGCGCGCGGCTTTGGAATCGTAATCGAGTACCGGATCGACGACGGCGGCGACCGCGCGCTCGTAGACCACGTAGGTCATCGTGCCGGTGGTGAGGTCGTAGAAAGGCTGAACGGTGGGTGACACGCGAATCTCCCTGACAGAATGGCCGTATGCGTGCCTGCTCTCGACGCCACGCGCGCCGTTGCTCATACGTTGGAGTCGCGCGAGCCGCGCGCGTTCGCTTCGCCCTGAGTAACGGCGATCGATACTGCTGACGCTATCGATCCAGTGTAGTCTGTGAAGTCCGGCGCGTCCGGACTCGCCCTCATCACCAAGCCAGCAAAAAGCCCGAGGAAACCGCATGCCGCACGTCCCGACCTCGCTCGCTTCGTCGTGGGACGCGGCTGCGTTCGCCAGCGTGCTCGCGACGCAGCTCGGCGTGCCGGTGCCCGCCCCGCCGCGTCCATGCTGATTTTCGCCGGCACGCTGATCGCGCAAGGCGCCGCGCCGTTCTGGCAGATGCTGCTCGCCGCGTGCTCGCGGTGCTTATCGCGGATTCGCTGTGGTTCACGGTGGGGCGTCTCTATGGACGCCAATTCCTGAATTCCCTCGTGCGCTTTTCCTTGTCGATCGATTCCACCTTGCGCACGGCGCGCACCTGGTTCGAACGCTTCGGCGTGCCGCTGCTCGGCACGACGCAGATCGACGTGCGCGTCTTCGTGCTGTGGGACCTAATCGGCGCAACCGCATGGGCGAGTGCGTGGATACTCGGCGGTGCGGCGCTTCAGGCGCAGATCGGCCGCCTGTTCGATCTGGTGGGCGCGAACGGCACGACCGTCGTCGACGTGCTGGTGCTGGCGTTGCGTTGGCTTCGTTCTATACCGATGGATCCGGCGCGAGCAGTTCGGCAGTAGCTGGCCGCGAACCGCATCACGCCGGACCAGATCGACACGATGATGCGCTCTGACACGCCGTCCGTGATCTACTACGACGCGCGGCCGGCGGAGATTCGCCGCAAGGAGCCGTATCGCATCAAAGGGGCGATCGCGCTTGATCTGGATTCGCCGGATCGTGTCGATCAACTGTTGTCGGAGCACGAGGTCGTCGTGTATTGCGTGTGCCCGAACGAGGCGACCGCGAAAGTTATCGCGCGGCGTCTGCACGCCAAGGGCTTTCGCCATGTGCGTCCGCTGAAGGGCGGGCTGGATGCGTGGGAAAAGCACGGTTATCCGCTCGAGGCGATTCCGCCCGATGAGACGCGCAGCGCGCACGAACACGACCAGCACGGCCGTGACGATCTGGACGGCGACACGATCACCATTCGCGCGACTGCGCCGGAATAGCGGCATCGCGTATTAGACCGCCTTGCGCGCCGGTCGATTCACCAATCGCGATGCCGGCGAGCACCATCGCCGCCGCGAGCACGAAGCGCGCTGAAAGCGGTTCGCCGAGCAGGATCACGCCGAAGCCAACACCGAAGATCGGCGTCAGAAACGAAAACACCGACAGCCACGACGCCATATAGCGCGTGAGCAACCAGAACCCGCGAGATAGCTGATGAACGCGACCACGACCGCCTGATACGCGAGACTGGCGAGCGCGAGCAGCAGCATCGCCGATACCGCCAGTTGATACAACAGCGTCTTGCTGGCGCTCGCATGTGCCAGTGACGAACTGCGCACGAGCACGGTCGTCGTGCCCCAGAGGAGTCCGGCCAGCACACCGAGCGCATCGCTGGCGACGCCGCTCAATGTCGACGAAGCGGCGGAATTGCCGTGCAGAAAGCCGTCCGCGAAAGCGAGCGCGATGCCGCCGCCAGCGCGATACCATCCCGCCTGCGCGCGCGACAAGCGTTCGCCCGGCACGAGAACCAGTGCAGTCCGAGCGCGGTGAAGCACGGCGCGGTGTAGAGGAAGACGGCTATGCGCTTGGCCGTGGTGAGGCTCAGGCCGAAGAAGATGCACGCGATCTCACCGCCGAACAGCAGGCCGGCGATCAACCCGGCGCTCAGCGTGTCGTCACACTGGAAGAGGGCGATGCCGCGCGTGCGCGTCCAGATCCATACGAGCAGCGTCGCGATGAGCGAACGGATGCCGGCTTGCAGGATCGGAGGAATCGATGCGTTCCGCTTCCTTGATGGCGATTTGCAATCCCCACGTGCCGCAGAGCAGGGCCATCACGACGATGGCGGTGGTGTCGGGCGCGCGGCGCAGGGCTAGGGTGCTCATCGTGGTGGATGGTCTGGACGCAAAAAGATGCCGGAGAGGTCGGCGACGTGATGCGCATCACCCATCGGCAATGCACTGATTTGGAGCGTCGATTGTGCCAGCGAAAACGCGCGGCGTGAGGAAGAAGACCGGGCCGGCCGTGCGAAGGTGTTTGCGCGCCGCGAGAACAGGCGGCGCGCGGCAGGATGTCAGCGCATGAGCATCAGGAATGCTTTTCGATCAATTCGACCTTGTAGCCGTCTGGATCTTCGACGAAGGCGATCACCGTCGTGCCGCCTTTGACCGGGCCGGCTTCGCGCGTAACCTTGCCGCCGACCTGACGAATGCGCTCGCAGGCATCGGCCGCGTCGTCCACTTCCAGCGCGATATGGCCGTACGCTGTGCCGAGGTCGTACTTGTCCGTGCCCCAGTTGTAGGTCAGTTCGAGCACGCTGTTCTCGCTTTCCGGGCCATAGCCGACGAAGGCGAGCGTGTATTTGTATTCAGTGTTCTCGCTTTGACGCAGCACTTTCATGCCGAGAATGCGCGTGTAGAAATCGATGGAACGTTGCAAGTCGCCGACGCGCAGCATCGTGTGAAGGAGTCGCATGATGGGGTTCCTTGTGTGTTGAAGCGCCCGCGCGGCTGGGGACTGGGCCGCGGGTCGTGCACAAAAATTGTACGTCCAGCGCGTAGCGCACGCTAACGCCGCGCTCAGAGCGCCGGCAGCAGGTCCGGCGGGTGATGCTTGAGCGTATGCCGCGCTTCGCGAAACTCGGGGAAGATCGATTCGACCGTTTGCCAGAAACGCGGGCTATGGTTCATCTCACGCAAGTGCGCGAGTTCGTGCGCGACCACGTAATCGATGATCAACATCGGAAAATGAATGAGTCGCCAGTTGAGGCGAATCTTGCCGTCGCTGGAGCAACTGCCCCAGCGCGTCGCCGCCGCCGACAGCGCATACGCGCGGAACTCCACTCCGAGCTTGTCCGCATACACGGCGAGACGCAGGCTGAAGATGCGCTTCGCCTCCGATTGCAGCCAGCCTTGCACGCGGTCCTTGATCTGCTGCGCATCTGCGAGGGCGGGCAAGGGCAGCGAGAGCACGTTCGTCTGTTCATCGAACGACAGCGCGTTCGCGCCGGACAGCGACACGCGGATGGTCTTGCCGAGGTAAGGAAACTCCGCGCCTTCCTTCCATTCGATACGCGGCAACGCGCGCTGTTCGACAAACGTCTGCCATTCGGTGAGCTTGCGGAAAATCCAGTTCTGCTTGTCGCCGATGGCACTTTCGATATCCGCGATGGTCACCCAGCGCGGCGCGGTGATCGACAAACCCGTGCCGTCGATACAGAAACCGATGGTACGTCGCGACGAGCGCTTCAACCGGTAATCGAGCGCCCGCGCGCCCAGCACGATGCGCCGTTGACGCGAGCCGTCCAGCAGAGGTGTCGAGGCGGGCGAGGGCGAGGGCGTGGGCGGGGCAGGTTCGGTGTTCGGCACGTCGCCGCGTAGCGGAGCCGGCGACGAGAACACCGGCGCGTGCTCGAACGGAAGATAGAGTTGCGAATTGTCGAGCGCGACGGCGGGACGCGGCCGCGAAGGAGGCTTCTGCATGGGTTCGGCTTTGCGCTCACGGCGCAGGAATGACGAGAAGAACGAGTACGGCACGCGCTAACTCGCTTCGGCGGTCGATGCGTACAGCGAAACGACTCGCATCAGCGGCTCGCGCCCGCGGCGTCGGCCTGGCCCGGTTCGGCGTTCTGCGCGGCATAAGCGTGCGGATCGATGCGGCGCATTTCCGTTTCGATCCACTGCTCGACGCGCGTGTTCACTTCCTCGGGCGTAAGGCCGACAGTCTCGATCGGCTTGCCGATCGAGACTGTGACTATACCCGGATATTTCATAAACGAATTACGCGGCCATACATAGCCCGCGTTGTGCGCGATCGGCACGACCGGTGCGCCGGTCGCCACCGCGAAACGCGCGCCACCGGTCTTGTACTTGCCCTGACTTCCGACACGTGTGCGCATGCCTTCGGGAAACATGATGACCCACGCGCCTCCGTTCATGCGCGTGCGGCCCTGCAGTGTGACGGACGCAAACGCGTCGCGGCCTTGCTTGCGGTCGATGTGCACCATCTTCAGCATGCCGAGCGCCCAGCCGAAGAACGGCACGAACAGCAGTTCACGCTTGAAGACGTAACAGAGCGGACGCGGCATGAGCGCGGGAAAGGCGAGCGTTTCCCACGCCGACTGATGCTTCGACAGCAGCACCGCGGGACCGTCCGGCAGATGCTCCATGCCCTCGATCGTGTAGCGCATGCCGTTCAGATGCCGCATCACCACGATGGTCGATTTGCACCAGCCGGCCGCCATCCAGTAGCGCTTGTGCACGCTCAGGAACGGGAACGCGATGAAGCAGGCGATCGCATACGGCACCGTGTACACGATGAAGTAAAGCATCAACAGCAACGAACGGATGAAGCGCATGGAGTGTCGGTGATCCTCGCAATCAGTCGTGATGCCACGCGAGGAAGTCGAGCACGAACGCGCGCAGGTCTTTATGCACGACGGTGCCTTCCGGCAGATTGCCTTCCGCGAGCGTTTTTTCGCCCTTGCCGGTGAGCACGAGATGCACGGGGAAGCCGAGCGTGGCGCCCGCCTGCAGATCGCGCAGCGAATCACCGACGACCGGTGTGTCTTCTGGATCGATCTCGAAACGGTCGATGATCTGCTGCAACATGCCGGGCTGCGGCTTGCGGCACTCGCACTGATCCTCGGCGGTGTGCGGGCAGAAGAATACCGCGTCGATGCGGCCGCCCACCGCTGCGACCGCGCGATTCATCTTCTGATGCATCGCATTGAGCGCGGCCATGTCGAACAGACCGCGCCCGATGCCCGACTGATTCGATGCGATCGCCACGCGATAGCCCGCCTGATTCAGACGCGCGATGGCTTCGAGACTGCCGGGAATGGCGACCCATTCGTCCGGTGACTTGATGAACGCATCGGAATCGACGTTGACGACGCCGTCGCGATCGAGAATGACGAGTTTTCTGTTCGTGACCATGGCAGCGCTCTTTATGCGGCGAGCTTCGAAATGTCCGCGACGCAGTTCATCTGCTGATGCAACGCGTTCAGCAACGCGAGACGGTTGTTGCGCAGCGCCGGGTCTTCCGCATTCACCATCACGTCGTTGAAGAACGTATCGACGAACTCGCGCAAGGCGGCCAGCGCCGTGAGCGCGTTCGTGTAGTTGCGCGCGGCGAGCGTGCTCTGCACGCGCGGCGTGACCTGCTCGATCTGCGCGTACAGATTCTTCTCGGCGGGTTCGAGCAGCCGTTCCTTGTCGACCGACGAAGGCGCGCCTTGCTCCGACTTCTTCAGGATGTTCGAAATGCGCTTGTTGGCCGCCGCGAGCGATGCCGCTTCCGGCAGCGCCGCGAATTCGCGCACCGCGTCGAGGCGCGCGACGATATCGTCGAGACGCGTCGGGTTCAGGCTCAGCACGGCTTCGATATCGTTCGCTTCGAAGCCGCGTTCGCGCAACAGACCGTGCAGGCGATCCATGAAGAACGCATACACCGCTCCCTGCGAATCGGCGACTTGTGGCACGTTCGCGAACTGACGCTGCGCCGCCGCGACGAGTTCGCGCAAATCGACCGGCAGCTTCTTTTCCAGCAGAATGCGCAGCACGCCCAGCGCGTGACGGCGCAGCGCGAACGGATCTTTCTCGCCGGTCGGCGCAAGCCCGATACTCCAGATGCCGACGATCGTCTCCAGCTTGTCCGCCAGCGCGACCGCCGCGCCTACGCCGGTGGAAGGAGTGTCGTCGCCGGAGAAGCGCGGCTGATAGTGCTCCGAACACGCGAGCGCGACTTCTTCCGGCTCGCCGTCGTGACGCGCGTAGTACGTGCCCATCGTGCCTTGCAGTTCGGGGAATTCGCCGACCATGTCGGTTAGCAAGTCCGCCTTCGCGAGACGCGCGGCGCGGCGCGTCAGCGCGGCATCGACGCCGACCATCGGCGCGATCTCGCCCGCGAGCGCTTCGAGACGTTCGACACGTTGCAGCGCCGCCCCCAGCTTGTTGTGATACACGACGTTCGCGAGCAGCGGCACGCGATCTTCGAGACGTTTCTTCTTGTCCTGCGTGAAGAAGAACTTCGCATCGGCGAGACGCGGGCGCACCACGCGCTGATTGCCTTCGACGATCTCGCCCGGCGTTTTCGTATCGATGTTCGACACGATCAGGAAGCGCGAGCGCAGCTTGCCGTTTTGATCGACGAGGGCGAAGTATTTCTGGTTGGTCTGCATCGTGAGGATCAGGCATTCCTGCGGCACTTGCAAGAATGCCTCGTCGAAGCGGCATTCGTACACGACCGGCCATTCGACCAGCGCGTTCACTTCGTCCAGCAGCGCTTCGGGCATCACGACGCGGTCTTCGCCCGCGAATGCCTGCAACTGCGTGCGGATCGATTCGCGTCGATCGTCGAAGCTCGAGACGACGCGGCCCTTGCTGCGCAGCGTCTCTGCGTAGTCGTCGGCATGCGCGATCGCGACCAGGCCTTCCGACATGAAACGATGGCCGACGGTGGTATCGCCCGAATCGACGCCGAGCGCGCTCATCGGCACCACGCTGCGGCCGTGCATGGCGATCAGGCGCTGCACCGGACGCACGAACTGCACGCTGGTGCCGTCCGGCCGCTGATACGTCATGACCTTCGGGATGGGCAGATTGGCGAGCGTTTCGTCGAGCGCGACTTGCAGGCCTTCGGCCAGCGTCGCACCCGGCGCGGCATAGCGCAGGAAGAAGGCTTCGGCCTTGCCGTCCTGCGCGCGTTCGAGTTCTTCGAGCGGGAAGTCGGGGAAGCCGAGCGCCGCGAGCTTCTTGGCGAGCGGCGGCGTGGGCTTGCCCTCCTTGTCGAGCGCGACGGAAACCGGCAGCACCTTTTCGCGCACCTGCTTTTCCGGCGCGACGTCGCGCACGTTTTTGATCAGCACGGCGAGGCGGCGCGGTGTCGCGTACTTTTCGAACGAGGGCGCGCCGTCGATCAGATCGCGCGCGGCCAGACGTTCGACGATGCCATCGGCGAAAGCGTTGTCCAGACGTGCGAGCGCCTTCGGCGGCAGTTCTTCGGTCAGCAGCTCGACGAGCAGCGATGCGTTGTTGGATTGCGTCATTGTTCTGTCGGGCCTCGTCAAACCTGTTCGTTGTTGCTGCGTTCGCCGGGCGGCGTGCTTTCCGGCTTCAGCGGCGGCGCCCATGCGGGACGCGCGGCTTCTTCCTGAGCGGTGACGAAATAATCGCGATCGCCCTTGACCGGATTGCCGAGCATCGGGAAGCCGAGCGCTTCGCGCGACTCGTAGTAGGCCTGGGCAACCAGACGCGACAACGCGCGGATGCGGCCGATATACGCCGCACGCTCTGTCACGGAGATGGCGCTGCGCGCATCGAGCAGGTTGAAGGCGTGGCCGGCCTTCAGCACGAGTTCGTACGCGGGCAGCGCGAGCTTCGCGTCGATCATCTTCTTTGCTTCTTCCTCGTAGCTCTTGAAGAAGGTGAACAGCAGATCGACGTTGGCGTGTTCGAAGTTGTAGGTGGACTGCTCGACTTCGTTCTGGTGATACACGTCGCCGTAGCTCAGGCGGCGCAGCACGTGGCCGTTCAGGCCGTCTTCTTCCCACTCGGTCCACACGAGGTCGTAGACGTTCTCGACCTTCTGCAGATACATCGCGAGACGTTCGAGACCGTAGGTGATCTCGCCGAGCACCGGCTTGCAGTCGAGGCCGCCGGCCTGCTGGAAGTAAGTGAACTGCGTCACTTCCATGCCGTTGAGCCACACTTCCCAGCCGAGACCCCACGCGCCGAGCGTCGGATTTTCCCAGTCGTCTTCGACGAAGCGCACGTCGTTCTGCTTCAGATCGAAGCCGAGCACTTCGAGCGAGCCGAGATACAGATCGAGGATGTTCTCCGGCGCCGGCTTGAGCACGACCTGATACTGGTAGTAGTGCTGCAGGCGGTGCGGATTCTCGCCGTAACGGCCATCCTTCGGGCGGCGCGACGGTTGAACATAAGCCGCGCGCCACGGTTCGGGGCCGATTGCGCGCAGGAACGTATGGACGTGTGAGGTGCCTGCGCCGACTTCCATGTCGATCGACTGAAGGAGCGCGCAGCCCTTTTCGTTCCAGTAGGACTGCAGCGTCAGGATGATTTGCTGGAAAGTGCGCATGATGGCCTTGGATGCGGACCGGAGGCGCGCATGTCTTCCTTGGATGTCGACGTGCGCGCCTCCGAGGCACGGCTGAGGTGCTAGGGTAGCTCCCTCTGCTTGCGGAGAAAGGAGCCCCTAGGGTCTGTTTTCATTCGATGAAATGTGTTTACATCTTGTCTTTTGCATGA
>LFJI01000189.1 GCA_001235855.1 Candidatus Burkholderia brachyanthoides | reverse complement strand
TGATCAACTCATGGTGGGACTTGCACCCACAGGATTGCGCCCTAGGCTGGGCGCACAAAGCAAAGGGCGCTTGAATCGCCCTTGTGGGTTTATCGTGCGGCCGTGCACATCAGTCTCGCGCGCTCGCGATCCCAGTCTCGCTTCTTCTCGGTCTCGCGCTTGTCGTGCAGCTTCTTGCCCTTGGCGAGGCCGATCTCGCACTTCACGCGGCCTTCCTTGTAGTGGAAGTTCAGCGGCACGAGCGTATGCCCGCGTTGCTCGACCTTGCCGATGAGCTTGTCGATCTGATCGCGATGCAGCAGCAGCTTGCGCGTGCGCACAGGGTCCAGATTGGCGAACTTCGACGCTTCCGGCAGCGGACTGATACGCGTGCCAATCAGAAAGAGTTCGCCCGCCTTGATGACGACATAGCCTTCCTTGATCTGCCCACGGCCCGCGCGCAGCGCCTTAACTTCCCAGCCTTCGAGCACGAGACCGGCTTCGTAGCGCTCTTCGATGAAGTAATCGAAGAAGGCCTTTCTGTTATCGATGATACTCACGAATGGAAAGTGCTCAACTCGTTTAAAATTACAATTTTAGCAGCGCGCCGTCTCCGCGGACGAACTCACGCCGCGTTCTCCTGCGCGCCGCCGCCCTGATAAGCCACTGCCGAGCCACCGCTGCGCCCTTTATGGCAGACGTTCAAAAAACCGTATTGATCCGCCATTCAGCGGAAGAAATGTTCGACCTCGTCACCGATGTCGCCGACTATCCCAATTTCCTGCCGTGGTGCGGCGGCGTGGAAATCGGCCGGCAGGACGAGAACGGCATGGAAGCGAAGATCGACATCAGCTTCAAGGGAATCAAGCAGCATTTCGCCACGCGCAACGTGAACAAGCGGCCGACTTCCATCGATATGGAGTTTCTAAGCGGCCCTTTCAAGAAGTTCACCGGCTTCTGGCGCTTCATTCCGCTGCGCGCAGACGCCTGCAAGATCGAATTCGCGCTGCACTACGAGTTCTCCAACGTAATTCTGGAGAAAATCATCGGGCCGGTGTTCAGCCACATCGCCAACACCTTCGTCGATTCCTTTGTGAAGCGCGCCGATCAGCGCTACGGAAAGAAATGAGCCTGCATATCGACGTCTGTTACGGGCTGCCGGAAGGCGCGAGTTTCTCGGCGCGCGTCGATCTGCGCAATGGCGCGACGGTGCGCGAGGCCATCGAGGCGAGCGGCGTGCTCGCGCGGCATCCGGAAATCGATCTGGCGACGCAGAAGGTTGGCGTGTTCGGCAAGTTGCGGCCGCTCGATGCGGCGCTCGCCGAACTCGACCGGGTGGAGATTTATCGCCCGCTGAAGGTCGAACCGAAGACCGCGCGCCAGCGCTGCGTGGACAAGACGCGCAAGGCCGGTTCGATCGAAGGGCGCAAGTGGCAGTCGAAGGATTCGCGCTGAATCCGCATCAAAGCGCGGGCGCTTTGTTGCCGGCGGGCGGCCTTCGTAGCCGAACGCGTACAGCAGCGCGAACAGCGTTTCGAACACGATCATCTGTCCGGAAAGCGTCAGGGACAGGCGTTTCGCCGCCGCATTCCACAGCATGTTGCCGACCCACGATCCGATAGTCGCGAGCGCCGCGCACACGATCCAGAACAGTTGTCAGCGTTTCGGCGGATACGTGCGCCTGCACGGCGCCCGCAGGCAGCATCCACACGATCAGGGCGAGCAGCGCGCCGAGCACGCCTGTCACGATGCCCCACAGCACGGACCATTCGTTGCCGTCGAAGTGATCGTTGGCCTGCAGATACCGCGCGTTGACGACCGTGTACCACGTCCACGCGCCCAGTGCGCCGAGCGCGCACGCGAGCCCGGGCAGACGCGTGATGACGCTCGACGCGGTAGCGTCGTCGGCATACGTGAGCACGTCGCGAAACACGTCCAGATTGATGCACGCGATTCCCGCGACCACCAGCGCCAGCGGCCACGCGAGGCGTCGCAGATCGACCGCGCCGTGATCGCGCCGCCCGGCGAGCGTCACAGTGACGAGCAAGATCCCCACGATCAGCGACGCTGGCGCAATGCCGACCAGTTGCACCGCGCTCGCGAGCAGCATGTAGTAGAGCAGGTTGCCGACGAGTGCGAGTTTCACGAGCGCGACGAGATCAGCGCGCGTGAGCTTCGCGGCGAGCTGCCGCGCGAACGGCAGCGCGACCGCGAGGAAGACGATCCCGTACATCAGATAGCGCCCGATGCTCACAGCATCAATGGCGAGAAATCCGGCAGTAGACGCGGCGCGAGAAAGATGAAACCCTAGATCGCTCCCGCACACATCCCGTAGAACACACCGCGCTGCATTGCCCGACTCCTGCCTTCGAATTCATTTGACGGCGTGAAGCGTAACAGCGCGCCCGGCCGCCCTTCTTGTTCAAACGTGCACCGCGATGGAGCGGGAAAGCGCACATCGGGCCGGTGCGGAATTTGCACGGTTCTGTGCACAAAATCGGCCTAAGCTGCTGTTCGGACAGTGAAAACCCGAAGAACTATCGGTATAATCCACCTTTGCGCCCATAGGATTCGCCATGCGTCTGATCCAGAAAGCACTCACATTCGATGACGTGCTCCTCGTGCCCGCATTCTCCAGCGTTCTGCCGCGCGACACCAGCCTGAAATCCCAGCTGACTCGCAACATCTCCCTGAACATACCTCTCGTGTCCGCCGCCATGGACACGGTCACCGAAGGCCGGCTCGCCATCGCCATGGCGCAGATGGGCGGCATCGGCATCGTCCACAAGAATCTCACCGCCAAGGAACAGACCCGCGAAGTCGCCAAGGTCAAGCGCTTCGAGTCCGGCGTCGTGCGCGATCCGATCACGATCCCGCCGACCATGCGCGTGCGCGACGTCATCGCGCTCACGCAGCAGCACGGCATCTCGGGCTTCCCGGTGGTGGAGGGCGCGCAACTCATCGGTATCGTCACCAACCGCGATCTGCGTTTCGAAGAGCGCCTGGACGAACCGGTGCGCAACATCATGACACCGCGCGAGCGTCTGGTGACGGTCAAGGAGGGCACGTCGCTCGCGGAAGCCAAGGCGCTGATGCACAGCCATCGCCTGGAACGCGTGCTGGTGGTGAATGACGCGTTCGAACTGCGCGGCCTGATGACGGTGAAGGACATCACCAAGCAGACCGAAAACCCGGACGCGTGCAAGGACGAAGACGGCAAGCTGCGCGTGGGCACGGCGGTCGGCGTCGGCACGGACAACGAAGAGCGCGTGGAACTGCTCGCGGCGGCTGGCGTCGACGTGATCGTGGTCGATACGGCGCACGGCCATAGCCAGGGCGTGCTGGAGCGCGTGCGCTGGGTCAAGCAAAACTATCCGAAGATGCAGGTCATCGGCGGCAACATCGCGACGGCGGCAGCGGCGAAAGCGCTGGTCGAGTACGGCGCGGACGCGGTGAAGGTCGGCATCGGCCCCGGTTCCATCTGCACGACGCGGATCGTCGCGGGCGTGGGCGTGCCGCAGATCACGGCCATCGCCAACGTGTCGGAAGCGCTGCGCGGCAGCGGCGTTCCGGTCATCGCGGATGGCGGCGTGCGCTTCTCGGGCGACGTCTCCAAGGCGCTCGCGGCAGGCGCGAACGTCGTGATGATGGGCAGCATGCTCGCCGGCACGGAAGAATCGCCGGGCGACGTGTTCCTGTATCAGGGCCGCCAGTACAAGGCGTATCGCGGCATGGGTTCGGTCGGCGCCATGAAGGACGGCGCGGCGGACCGCTACTTCCAGGACAACTCGGCGAACATCGACAAGCTGGTGCCGGAAGGCATCGAAGGCCGCGTCACGTACAAGGGCTCGGTCGACGCGATCCTGTTCCAGGTAGTCGGCGGCGTGCGCGCGAGCATGGGCTACTGTGGTTGCCGCACCATCTCCGAACTGCACGACAAAGCAGAATTCGTGCAGATCACCGCGGCCGGCATGCGCGAGTCGCATGTGCATGACGTGCAGATCACCAAGGAAGCGCCCAACTACCATGTCGACTAATCGCGCAGGCCGATCATGAAACCGTTGCTGCGGGTCGTGCTCATCCTCAATGCCCTGATCTTTCTGGCGTTCGGACTGCTGTTCGTGCTGACGCCGTGGGCAGCCTTGTACGGCGCGCTGCAACTGGATGCAATGCGCATCGAGCCGGCGTTTGCCGGGCAACTGTTCGGCATCGCCTTGCTCCGCAGCGTGAGGCTGTCGTCGGCCGGTACGTCGGCGCGAGCGCGCAGCGAAGGCGGGTGCGGCATCGGCCGATCGCGCCGCACCGCATGGACGGCGGCGCGGTCGATCCGGTGACCGGCAAGCGCATCGAGCCTGTGATCAGCGGCGACATCGATCCGGCGACGGGGCGGCGCATCGATCCGCTCACCGGCCGCGCCACGGCCGATCCGGCGAGCGGAGCACCGCGCTGAGCGCGCGCATGACATCGTGCGTGCACGGCGGAGACGCCAGTGCCGATGCTTGTGCAAGCAACACGGACGGTCGCCCCTTGCGCCGGCCGTCGATTTATCTGCCGTCGGGGCGCGAATACGCGCGTCGTGGCGGTATCCGACCTCATTCGTTCACTTAGTCTTTGGCCGCAGCCATGCACGACAAAATCCTGATTCTTGATTTCGGCTCCCAAGTCACCCAACTGATCGCCCGGCGCATCCGCGAGTCGCACGTCTATTCGGAGATTCATCCGTACGACGTCGACGAGTCGTTCATCCGCGAATTTGCGCCGAAGGGCATCATCCTGTCGGGCGGCCCGAACTCGGTCATCGAAGCAAATTCGCCTCGTGCTCCGCAGATCGTGTTCGATCTCGGCGTGCCGGTGCTGGGCATCTGCTACGGCATGCAGACCATGGCCGAGCAACTCGGCGGCAAGGTCGAACTCGGTAAGCTGCGCGAGTTCGGCTACGCGGAAGTGCAGGCGCTGAATCACACCGGTTTTCTGGAAGGGATTCGCGATTTCGAGAACCCGCAAGGCGAATCCATGCTCAAGGTCTGGATGAGCCACGGCGACAAGGTTGCCGACATGCCGGCCGGTTTCCGCCTGATGGCCTCGACGCCGTCCTGCCCGATCGCTGCAATGACCGACGACGACCGCCGTTTCTACGGCGTGCAATGGCACCCGGAAGTCACGCACACTGTGAAGGGCAAGCAGATGCTCGATCGCTTTGTGCTGGAGTTGTGCGGCGCGAACGCCGACTGGGAGATGGGACATTACATCGATGAAGCAGTCGAGAAGATTCGCGCGCAGGTGGGCAAGGAGCACGTGATTCTGGGCCTGTCGGGCGGCGTGGATTCGTCGGTGGCGGCGGCGCTTTTGCATCGCGCGATCTGCGATCAACTCACTTGCGTGTTCGTCGATCACGGTCTGCTGCGTCAGGACGAGGCGGCACAGGTCATGTCGACGTTCGTGGATCACCTCGGCGTGAAGGTGATCCACGTCGATGCGAGCGAAGTGTTCCTGCAAAAGCTTGCTGGCGTCACCGACCCGGAAGCCAAGCGCAAGATCATCGGCGCGGAGTTCGTCGAAGTATTCCATCAAGAGTCCGACAAGCTGACGGATGCGAAGTGGCTCGCGCAGGGGACCATTTATCCGGACGTGATCGAATCGGCGGGCAGGGGCAAGAAGGGCGCACATACGATCAAGAGCCATCACAACGTCGGCGGTTTGCCGGAAACGCTGAACCTGAAGCTGCTCGAGCCGCTGTGCGAACTGTTCAAGGACGAAGTGCGCGAGCTCGGCGTGAAGCTCGGTCTGACGCCCGCGATGGTGTATCGCCATCCGTTCCCGGGGCCGGGCCTCGGCGTGCGGATTCTAGGTGAAGTGAAGCGCGAGTTCGCGGACCTGCTGCGCCGCGCAGATGCGATTTTCATCGAGACGCTGCGTAACACCATTGACAAGGAAACGGGCAAGTCGTGGTACGAACTGACAAGTCAGGCGTTCGTGGTGTTCCTGCCGGTGAAGAGCGTCGGTGTGATGGGGGATGGGCGGACCTATGAGTATGTCGTCGCGCTGCGCGCAGTGCAGACGCTGGACTTCATGACCGCGCATTGGGCACATCTGCCGCATGAGCTGCTTGGGCATGTTTCCAATCGGATCATCAACGAAGTGCGGGGGGTGAACCGCGTAGTATATGACATTTCGGGGAAGCCACCGGTGACGATCGAGTGGGAGTGATTGGGCGTGCGTTCCTGATATGGGGGCTTTAAAGGTCAGTTCAAAAAGAGCCCGGAAGGACTGTTTACTTTCCCCCGAAACGATTAACCTT